>JAYUSP010000308.1:0-4783 GCA_043755615.1 Betaproteobacteria bacterium | reverse complement strand
AAGGCCTGCGTGTCGTCGATGCGTCTGTGATGCCGCGCATCGTCGGCGGCAATACCAACGCGCCAACGATCATGATCGCCGAGAAGGCGGTCGACATGATCCGCGCCGCGGCTTGAGGGCCGCGCGCGGACGCCACCCAGTGACCGCGACGCCGGCATGCCCCCACAAAGACAAACCCCCCAGTGCCTTGCGGCGGCCGGGGGGCGGGTGGCATTCCTGCCACCTTTCGGAGATCCGGAGGTAAGGTGTCCGGGGCTCCTGACGCGCAGAAGACTGCACCGTCTTTGATTGCCTGACTCGCAGGCAAGACAACCTTAGGCGATGGCGGCAGCCAATTCAAGGCCGCAGATTGATTTGGCGCTACCGATTGTGATCGGCGCTCAGCGAGGGGCCTGTCGCTTGCGGGTGATCAACTTGAGATCGCGTCACTTGCCGGCCAGCACCGCCTGCACGATGCCGGCCACGCGCTTTTCGACGTCGGCATCCATCTTGATCGTGCGACCCCATTCGCGACCGGTCTCGCCGGGCCACTTGTTCGTTGCGTCCAGGCCCATCTTGCCGCCCAGGCCGCTCACCGGCGAGGCGAAGTCGAGATAGTCGATCGGCGTGGATTCGACGAGCGTGGTGTCGCGCACCGGGTCCATGCGGGTGGTGATCGCCCACACAACTTCTTTCCAATCGCGGATGTTCACGTCGTCGTCGGTGACGACGATGAACTTGGTGTACATGAACTGGCGCAGAAAACTCCAAAGGCCAAACATCACGCGCTTGGCGTGACCCGGGTAGGCCTTGCGGATCGAGACCACCGCAATGCGATAGCTGCAACCTTCGGGCGGCAGGTAGAAGTCGGCGATCTCGGCGAACTGCTTTTGCAGGATCGGCACGAAGACCTCGTTCAAGGCGACGCCCAGCACCGCCGGCTCGTCGGGCGGCTTGCCGGTATAGGTGGAGTGGTAGATCGGATCGCTGCGCTGGGTGAGGCGATCGATCTGGAACACCGGAAACCAGTCCTGCTCGTTGTAGTAGCCGGTGTGGTCACCAAACGGGCCTTCGAGCGCGTGCAGGTAGCCGCCCGATTCTTTCAACCGCACTCCCGCGTCGCTGCGGCCTTCGAAGCCGGGCGCGGCGGTCGGTATTTGGCCTTCGAGCACGATCTCGGCGCTGGCCGGCACTTGCAGCTTGCAATCGCCTTCGCCGACCGAGGTATCGACGACCTCGGTGCGGCCGCCGCGCAGCAGTCCGGCGAACTGGTATTCCGACAGCGTGTCGGGCACCGGCGTTACCGCGCCGAGGATCGTCGCCGGGTCGGCGCCCAGCGCGACGGCGATCGGGAATGGCCGGCCGGGGTTGGCGAGCGCAAATTCGCGGAAATCGAGCGCGCCGCCGCGGTGCGCGAGCCAGCGCATGATGACCTGCCGTGGGCCGATCACCTGCTGGCGGTAGATGCCCAGGTTCTGCCGCCTGCGCGGCTTGGCAACGCCTTGCGGCCCGCGTGTCACAACCAGGCCCCAGGTGATCAGCGGACCGGCGTCCCCCGGCCAGCAGGTCTGCACCGGCAGCTGGCCCAGGTCGACCTCGGTGCCATCGAGCACGAGCTCCTGGCAGGCGGCGCGTCGCACCGTGGCCGGTTTCATGTCCCACACCGCCTTGGCCATCTGGAGCAGCCTGCCGGCGTCGCGCAGGCCGTTCACGGGCTCCGGTTCTTTCAGCGCCGCGAGCAGGCGGCCGACGTCACGCAGCTCATCGACCGAGTCGGCACCCATGCCCAGCGCCACGCGTTCCGGGGTGCCGAACAAGTTTGTCAAGCAAGGAATCTTGTAACCCGCTGGGGATACAAACAGCAGCGCCGGCCCGCCGACGCGCAGCACCGAATCGCCGATTGCGGTCATTTCGAGCCTCGGCGACACCGTTTGAGCCACGTTTCGCAGCTGTCCGATGGTTTGGAGCTGGCTCATGAAGTCGCGCAGGTCACGGTATTTCATAATCAAAAGCTATTGAAATTCATTGCTTTAGCCTTGACCGGATATAGGTCGCTTCCTAGAATCGGCTCGATTGCCTTGAGTCCGGGTTTACCCGAGAGTGTGAAAGCCACGGATCAGGCCCCAACGCCGCCGTCCAGGTGCGCCACCCAGGTGCGCAACGGCAGCAATGATTATCGCGGTGGCGTCGGCTCGGTCGGCATCAACAACCGGCTGGTACGACGTCCAGCGCCAAACAGAAGGACGAAGGATGCAATCAGTTTTTGAAGGTCTGCTGTCGGTCAGCCGATCCGCCGGCCGCTCGACCGGGGTGTTTGCCCGCGACGTCGGCAACGGCCTGCTGGAGATTGGTCACAACACCCTGGCAGCGGTCGGCCTGGCGGTGGTTGCGGTATTGGTTTTTGCCGCCGGCAACGAAGCCCTGGTGGACCAGGCAGAGTCGTATGCGCTGGGCTGGCTGCAAGGCCGCCACGAAGCCCGCGCCGAGGCCGACGGCAACGTGCTCGTCGCGGTCAATGAGCCCGACGCGGTCTCGCGCGCGACCGCGGCAGACCCGAAAGCGCTGGACCGCCAGCAGGCCGCCGTGGCGCAGTGGATTTCGCGCCGCTACAAGGTTGCCCCCGAGCCGATCAGCCGCCTGGTGCAGGAAGCCTGGGCGATCGGCCAGCGCGCCGGCCTGGAGCCGACGCTGATCCTGGCGATCATGGGCATCGAATCGAGCTTCAACCCGTTTGCGCAGAGCGCCGTCGGCGCGCAGGGGTTGATGCAGGTGATGACCCGCGTCCACGACGACAAGTACACCGCCTTCGGTGGCAACCATGCGGCCTTCGACCCACTGACCAATCTGCGCGTCGGCGTGCAGGTGCTCAAGGAATGCATCGCCCGTGCGGGCAGCCTGGAAGCCGGCCTGCGTTTTTATGTCGGCGCGGCCAACTTGCCCGACGACACCGGCTACACCGCCCGCGTGCTGACCGAGCAGGCGTATCTGAAACGGGTGGCCGACGGCAAGACCGTACCGGCGAATGCGTCTTCGGCTTCGTATACGGCATCGCCGACCACGCCGATGGCCTCATCGGTGACCTTGGCACTGCCGACATCGCTGGCTGCCAGCGCCGCGCAGTCCCCCGCGCCCGCCGGCAAGCCCGACGAGCCGAGCGCCGACGAACGTGTCGCCGTGCTGCGCCGTTGATCACGGCACGGGGCGCTTGAACGCCGCTGCGCGCAGCGGCACCGCTACACTTCGCAACCTGCGCGACTGGCGATAGGGGCCGAGCCCAAAACGCTCGCCCGCCCCGAGGTGGTGGACCACCGGGAAGCGCAGGCCGGCGCAGCATCGTGTTGATGGTGCGCACCGGTTTCAGCCGTTCGCCTGGGCAGCCCTCGACCGTCACCGCAGCCGGTGCCGGAATCCGATGGCCCTTCACCCCTGAAGAGGACTGCCATGTTCGACCGCAACCAATCCACCATCGCCTCCGTCGACCCGGAAATCTGGGCCGCAATCCAGGCCGAGAACAAACGCCAGGAAGACCACATCGAGCTCATCGCGTCTGAGAACTACACCTCGCCGGCGGTGATGGCCGCGCAGGGCTCGCAGCTGACCAACAAGTACGCTGAAGGGTATCCAGGCAAGCGCTACTACGGCGGCTGCGAGAACGTCGACGTCGTCGAGCAGTTGGCCATCGACCGGCTCAAGCAGCTCTTCGGCGCCAACTTCGCCAATGTGCAGGCCAACTCCGGCTCGCAGGCCAACCAGGCGGTGCTGCTGGGCATGCTCAACCCGGGCGACACGATCATGGGCATGAGCCTGGCCGAAGGCGGCCACCTGACCCACGGCATGCCGCTCAACATGAGCGGCAAATGGTTCAAGGTCGTCAGCTACGGCCTCGACGCCCACGAGGCCATCGACTATGACGCCATGGAGCGCCTGGCCCGGGAGCACCGGCCGAAGCTGATCATCGCCGGTGCTTCCGCCTACAGCCTGCGCATCGACTTCGAGCGTTTTGCAAAGGTCGCCAAGGCGGTCGGCGCGGTCTTCATGGTCGACATGGCGCATTACGCCGGGCTCATCGCCGCCGGCGTGTACCCGAACCCGTTGCCGCACGCCGACGTTGTCACCTCGACCACCCACAAGAGCCTGCGCGGCCCGCGCGGCGGCATCATCCTGATGAATGACGAGGCGGTGGCGAAGAAGATCAACAGTGCCATCTTCCCCGGCCTGCAGGGCGGCCCGCTGATGCATGTGATCGCCGGTAAGGCGGTTGCCTTCAAGGAAGCGCTGGCGCCGGAGTTCAAGGCTTACCAGGCGCAGGTGGTGGCGAATGCGAAGGTGCTCGCCGAGACCCTGATCGAACGCGGCCTGCGCATCGTCTCCGGCCGCACCGAAAGCCATGTGATGCTGGTCGACCTGCGGCCCAAGGGCCTGACCGGCAAGCAAGCCGAAGCCCTGCTCGGAGCGGCGCACATGACGTGCAACAAAAACGGCATCCCGAATGACCCGCAGAAGCCGATGGTCACCAGCGGCATCCGGCTGGGCACCCCGGCGCTGACGACACGCGGCTTCAGGCAAGCCCAGACGCGCCAGACCGCGCACCTGATCGCCGACATCCTCGACCGGCCGGATGACGACGCCACGGCCACCACGGTGCGCCAAAAGGTCGCGGCTCTGACGGCGGAGTTTGTCGTCTACCGCTGACCGCGGCTGCCCGGCCCTGCTGCCTGCGACCGATGCGCTGCCCTTACTGCGCCCACGAAGAAACGCAGGTTGCCGAGACCCGCGATTCCGACGAGGGTTTTGTCCGCCGGCG
>JAYUSP010000307.1:0-4786 GCA_043755615.1 Betaproteobacteria bacterium | reverse complement strand
ACTTCTACACCCGCGTGCTCGGCTTCGCGCTGCTCGAAGACATCCGATTGAGCGCCGACAAACGCTGGGTGCGGGTCAGGCCGCGGGGCGCCGTTGCTGGTGCTGGTGCTGATGTCGATGCTGGTGGCGCTGATGGCGCCCAGGACTTTGGTCGTGGCGGCGCCGAACTGCTGCTGGCGCGGGCCGCCAACGATGAAGAGCGCGCGTGCATCGGCAACCAGGCCGGCGGGCGCGTATTCCTGTTCTTGCACACCAGCGATTTCGAAGCCGACTACCGGCGGCTGCTTGGTCATGGTGTACGGTTTACCGAAACCCCGCGCGACGAGGTCTATGGGCGAGTGGTCGTTTTCCTCGATCTGTATGGCAACAAGTGGGATCTGGTGCAACCCGTCTGAGCTTGGTCGGGGGTGCACTCGGGCCTTCGAAAAGGTCTGAAGTTCGGACTGGTTTCTGCTGCGAAGCCGGCATCACGTGCTTCGCGGACGCGGCCGGGATTGGGTGCCGTCGGGTCTCCGCGGGCCCTTGATGCGCGGCGACGAACTGGAGGTGGATGGTCAGCCGCGGTGTTCGACTAGGCGGTTGCGCGAGACTCCATGCTGCTGGTCGTCATCGCGCGGCCAACGGCAGAATTGTTCCGATACTGCCCCTTGGTGGGTTTACCCCGGATTTCAACGGTCGGCCATAGGCGCGCGGGTAATTTCTACAGGAACTGAAGTCGTCCATCAGGGGACGCCGCCGGGGACGCAGTGGGCTTGCAACCGAGGAGCGCAACCGCGAAGCTCAAGGAGCCCGGCCGCTATACTTAAATCTCCCAAAGAGGCGAGACACATGCCGAGAGCCGATCTCATCGTCAACCTCGTGCGCGCTGGCACGCAAGGCGATCAGAAGATGTTCCGGTCGACTGTAGAAGCTATCGCGGCAGAGGAACGCGCCAAGCGCCACACCCTGCTGGCCGATCGGCTGGAGGAAAATCTGCGTGCTGTCGCGCCGCAGCCCAAGAGTCCGGAGGTCGTTCGCAGTTTCGATGGTGGCCACGGCGGTCTGCTGTACGAGATACAGCCCCGGCGCACGCTCGATTCCATCCTGCTGGCCGACGAAGTGAAGGCCGCCGCGCGCGAATTGGTGGAAGAGCAGCAACGCATGGACTTGCTAAGGTCCTATGGCCTTGAGCCGCGTCACCGGGTGCTGCTGTCGGGGCCTCCGGGCAACGGCAAGACGACCTTGGCCGAAGGCATTGCCTCCGAATTGATGGTCCCGCTCTTTGTGGTGCGCTATGAGGCAGTGGTGGGCAGTTTTCTGGGAGAAACGAGTAGCCGGCTGAAACGGCTGTTCGACTTCGCCCGCACGCACCACTGTATTCTCTTCTTTGACGAGTTCGACACGCTGGGCAAGGAGCGAGGCGACACCCACGAGACCGGTGAGATCAAGCGCGTGGTCAGTTCGCTCTTGCTGCAGATCGACGAACTGCCCAGCCATGTTGTCGTGGTGACGGCGACCAACCATGCCGAGCTGCTCGATCGTGCGGTCTGGCGTCGCTTTCAGCTGCGCCTGACCCTGCCCGCACCGACGCTGGCCCAGCGCACGCAATGGTTTGAACGCTTTCAGAGCCGGCTCGATGTACCGCTGGGCATGGCGCCGAAGACACTCGCAGCACGCCTGAAGGTCACCAGTTTTTCCGATCTTGAGCAGTTCTGCGAGGACGTCCACAGACGCTATGTCCTGGCGCTGCCTTCGGGCGACATCAAGACGATCATTGCGGATCGGATTGCGCAATGGAAACTGCGCGCGTCCATCGGCGACGCGCTCGGGCGGTAAGGTTTGCCGGGTGAGAACCGAGGGCAGTTGCCCCTCCTGATCTTCCCGCAGCCTTCGCCCGTTGAGCGGCAGGGCGGGTCCAGGATGCTTCCCACGCTCCATGTCCCGGGGCATGCGCGGCAGGCCGAGCGGCTGGCTCCGCGATTCCAGTCGCTACAAGCTGCCTTCGAAGCGCGCCGTCTGGAGTTGCAGGCAAACGCGCACAACAGCGATCCAGACCTCGTTGTCGTTTTCGAAACGGTAGGGGCCGTGAACGACTTCATCTCCTCGGCCGAACGCATCCCGGGTCTGGAGTGGCTGGCGGGGATGATCGAGTCGCAAATTGAGCCGGACGAGGATTTCTATTCGACCCAGGACGCCGACAAGGCGCTCAGCGGCAAGCTGTTTCTGATGGGCAGCAACCGGCAGGCGCTCGAAGAGGTCGTGCGGCTGTGGGAGATCTACCGGGCTGCGCCGACCAATGACCTGGGCAAGGGACTCAGTGCGTGGAAGAGCCTGTTCCTTCACCTGAAGGAAGTGCGTTTCTGGGGTCCGCAGGACCGGCTGGATGACGGGTTGCGCCAGGCGTGGCGTTTTCGGCTGGAGACCGGCGCGGCGTCGCTAAAGTTCGAGATAGAGGCCTGGTGCTTCTCGACTGCGGCCAAGAACACTGCTTCTTCCGCCGAAGTGCGCGCACTGGTCGGCGAACTCGGAGGACGAGTGCTGGACGAGCGCCAGATCCTCGACATTGCTTATCACGGGTTCCTGGTTGAAGTGCCATCGCAGGGAGTCCTGTTGCTGCTCGACGGAGCGCCGCCGCCATTGCTGCGATCCGATCGAGTGATGTTTCTGCGTCCGCAGGGGCAGGCGGCGGTGCGCGCGGGCGATATGGCGGCACGCATGCCCGATACGGCAGTGCCCCCGCAGCGGACGTCGGGCCCTCCGATCGTCGCCATGCTGGACGGACTTCCGCTGGCCAACCACGCGCGACTACAGGGCCGGCTGATCATCGACGATCCCAGCCAATGGGCGGAGGCCTATCCGGCCGGCGAGCGTGTCCATGGCACGGCAATGGCTTCGTTGATTGCATGGGGTGAACTCGATGGCGCCGGCGCCGGGACGGCGCTGGCCGCGCCCATCTACGCCCGTCCCATCCTGCGCCCCGACCCCAACAGCAGTCCGCGAGAGGAGCGCACGCCGGACGATCGCTTGCTCGTGGATCTCGTTCACGAGGCCGTGCGGCGCATGTTCGACGGAGCCCCTGGAGTGCCGCCTGCTGCCCCGACGGTACGGATCATCAACATATCCGTGGGTGACAGATACCGTCCTTTCGCCGGCGAACTGTCGCCTTGGGCTCGGCTCCTGGACTGGCTGTCGTACAAGTACAAGGTGCTGTTCATTGTCAGCAGCGGCAACCACGCGGACGATCTCGTCCTCAACGTCGCCCGCGAATCCATGCAGGGCCTGACGCGCGAGGCGCGGGCGTCCGCATCGATGTTGGCCCTTGTGCAACAGGACATGCACCGCCGCTTGTTGGCGCCAGCCGAATCCGTCAATGCGCTCACCGTGGGGGCCTGCTACGGCGACGCCTCGACGTATGCCCCAATCCCTGGCCGCTTCGCCTTGTTCGCAGAGGGAGGCGTCGCGCCGTATTCCTGCATCGGTCCAGGATTCCGCCGGGCGATCAAACCCGAAGTCCTGCTGCCTGGTGGACGCGTTCTCTACCGCGAGCGTCCCACTTCGCCCCCAGCCGAAACCCATCTCAACGGAGTCTGGCACACGCCCCAGCCGCCAGGGCAGCGCGTCGCCGCGCCTCCAGATGCCGCGGGCGACACGATCTATACGCGTGGAACCAGCAATGCGGCGGCGCTAGCCACGCGCTGGGCGGCGCAGGCGTTTGATGTGCTGCGAGCGCTACGCGCAGGCAACCCGGGTGGACTTCCGAACCGGTACGACGCCGTGATGATCAAGGCGCTGCTGGCCCACGGTGCGAGTCTCGGAAACATCGAGGGACAGGTGCTGGCAGCCCGCCCGGACGTTGAGCATTGGCACGCGCAGCGTCGGCTCGTGAGCCGGTATGCCGGCTATGGGGTGGCCGACGTGGGGCGGGCGTTAACCTGCACTGAGCAGCGCGCGACTATGTTGGGCGTCGGTGAGCTGCGCAATGAGAAGGCCTGGGAGTTCCGCGTTCCCATTCCGGAGTCGCTCAACGCAACCCTCGTCAAGCGACGACTCACCGTAACGTTGTCATGGTTCACGCCCACAAACGCAAGGCATTCCAAGTACCGGGCAGCCCGGCTGTGGGTGGACGTGTCCGCAGAGGCCTTGCGTTTGGAGCGATCGGAAGGCGAATGGCGCCAGCTCCAACTTGGAACCTTGCAGCACGAAATCTTTGAGGGTGAAGGTGCGGTGCCTGTCGTGCCTGGACAGAGCTTGGTGGTTCGGGTGAACTGCCTTGCCGATGCCGGCCGTCTCGCAAGCCCCGTCGAATTCGCGCTTTGCGTTTCGCTTGAAGTCGCCGAGGGAGTTGCATTGCCAATCTACGAGCAAGTGCGGGCCCGAGTCACGCCGCGTGTCACAGTCGGCGCCGAGGCGCCACGATGAGTCAGAGTTTGCATCCAGTCCATCGCGGGGACACTGGGCAGCTTAACCCTCACTAGCCGATCACGGGGCCACGCCCACCACCCGCAACGGCAGCGCCAGCCGCAGCCGCGTGCCGCCATCGGGCGCTGGCAACGTCGTCAGACTGCCGCCGTGCAATGCCGCGATGCGTTGTGCGATCGCCAGACCCAGGCCACCCATGCCGCCACCCTTGCCACCACCGTTGCCACCCCCAGCCCGCTGCCGCGGCGCATCGCGCACTGGCATGCCGGCGTCGAGCCTTCGCGCCAGCTCGGCCGGCATGCCGGGGCCCCGGTCTTCGACCAGCACCTCGGCGCTGCGGCCGTCGCTGTGCACGCGCACCTGCACCTGCACCGGCTGCGCGCTGCCG
>JAYUSP010000306.1:0-4793 GCA_043755615.1 Betaproteobacteria bacterium | reverse complement strand
GCTTTACCGCACGCCGGTCGGCTTGAGCCTGCGCATGGTCGGCGAGAACCCGGCCGCCGCCGAAGGCCAGGGCCTGTCGGTGGCGGGCTTACGCATCGGCGCGGTGGCGGCGGGCTCGGCGCTGATGGGCATTGCCGGCGCGTTTTTGACGCTGGCGGCGTTCAACGCATTTTTTTTCCAGATGGTCAACGGCCGCGGCTGGGTCTGCGTCGCGCTGGTCGTCTTTGCATCCTGGCGGCCGGGCAAGGCGCTGCTCGGCGCGCTGCTGTTTGCTTTTTTCGACGCCTTGCAACTGCGCTTGCAGCAAGCCGGCGGCGGTGTCTTCGGCATCGAGTTGCCATACCAGTTCTACCTGATGCTGCCCTACCTGATGGCGATCGTCGCGCTGGTGCTGATGGCGCGACGCGCGGCTTATCCGCAGGCGCTGATGAAGCCGTATCGCAAAGGCGAACGATAGGCGATCGCTGCCCCGGCCCGTCTTGCGGTGCTCAAGGGCAGCCGGTTCTCGGCGGCAGCGCACTCAGGCGCTGCAAGCCGATCGGCCCGTAGAGCCGGCTGCCGGCGGCGTCGTTGAGTTGAACGCTGATGCCGCCGTTGGTGGTGGTCGTCACGCTCAGCACGGCGGGCTGTGCTTCAGGGGACGCCGGCGTCGTGACGCTGCCGAAGTAGCGCCCCGGGCCGTCGGGCGCGACGCCCCAGCGGCCGAGAAAAACAAGGCCGTCGCAATGCGCTTCAAGCTCGATCAGGTTGCCGCTGATCTGCGCGCTGACACGATGTGCCGATGTGCTGTCGGCGAGCAGGACCACGGCCGAGCCGGCGCCGATCGGGTTTGACGGCGATGGCGAATTGGGGTCGGCGCCTGCCGGGCAGGCCAGCGCCGCCGTCAACACGCCGGCGCACACATCGGCCGGGCGCGCGCCAAAAAATTCGACCGGGAACGCGGGCTCGCCGTTGCCGGTGCCGCCCACGCCAGGGCCGCAGCCGACGAGCCCGGCCGCGGCGACCACCAGCAGCGCGGCCAGCGCGCGTTGCAACAGCTTGGTCATCGTTCAGTCCTTCGTTTTTTCGCTGTAGAAAAAGATGCCGAAGCGGGCGCGATGGCCGCGATTGGCGGGTGCGCTGTGCTTGGCGTCATGGTCGAAACGCGACTGCGCTTCGCGCATCACCGGCTTCAGCGCGAGCTTCCAGGCCTGCACCGACGCCTTGTGCAGGCGCTGCGCTGAGTCGGCGCTGATCTCGTCGACAAAAACCGACTGTTCCAGAAAGTGGCTCGCGCCGTGCAGGTTGCCGGCGGCGGCCGCGGCATGGTCGTGCAGGTTGTCGGCAAAGAGCGCGGCGAGTTCCTCGAAACCGCCTTGCGGTGTGAAGCCGCTGCCAACCAGGTGGACCCCGGTGTCGTCTTCGGTGGTCACGCCCAGGCGCAGCATTTCGTCGAGCACCGCGCGGGGGCGCACATCGCTGCTGAGGGCGGCCACGAGTGCGTCGAACGAGCCCGGCAGGCCGCTGCCGTCGCGTGGCAGCGTGCGCGCCGCACCCTTGCCGTCGAGGTAAGTCGGGTCGCTGAGCCAGCGGCCGACAACTTCGCTGGCCAGGCTGCGCGGCGGGGTCGCGATGGCTGGCGCGGCGCTGCGGGTCAGCGTGCGCACATCGCGCCGGTGCACGCCGGTGAGCAGGGTCAGCGCGCTGTCGGTGGCGGGCATCGCACGTTCGTCGAGCTCGGCGCGCGCGGCGTCGAGGAACGTGCGTTTCAACGCCGCCGCCAGCGCCGGGTAGGTGACGCCGTTGCGCACGAGCAGGCGCACGAGCGGCTGCATCACGCGCAGCACGCGGTCGAGAACGATGGTCGGCTTTGAGGTCATTCGCTCGAAGCTTGACATGAAATTAACATGTGGGATATTGTCCCACACATCGAATCCACTGCAAAGGCCCGCCATGAACGACGCACCCCAGAACTCACCGCAGTCCGCGTCGCAGTCCGCGTCGCAGCCCGAGTCGCAGCCCGCGCCGCAACCCGCGCGCCCAGGCGCGCACCAGCGCGCAGCCGCCCGTGCAACCAACCCCGTTGTGAAGGCGGCCGCGGCGCCGTCACCGGCGGCGCCGCGGGTGGCGCTGGGCTTTGCACTCGCCGGCCTGCTGATGGCCTGCGGCGGCGGCGGTGGCGCCGAGACCGCGCCCCCGAGCGCGCGTGAAGGTGCGCTGGCGGTATCGCGGCCGGGCGAGCTGGTGCAGTTTGTGCGCGCCAAGTTGCGTGCGCGAGAAACGCATCGGCTGGCGACACCGGGCGTGGGCTTGAGCGCCGGGCTGGCCACCGATGTAGCGGCGTCGGCGGGCGCCGCGCCGCCGCTGCGGTCAAGCACGCTGGTGCAGGAAGCCGGGGTTGACGAAAGTGACCTGCTGCTCAGCGACGGCCGGCATCTGTTCGCCTTGCAGCCCGAGGCCGGCACCGGCGGGCGCCTGGCGGTGCACCGTCGCGCCGACGACGGCGGTCTGAACTTGGCTGCCACGTTACGCCTCAGCGCCGAGGGCGCCACCGAGGTCTCGACATCGGGCATGGTGATGAGCGACGACCAGCGCCGGCTCGCCGTGCTGAGCCAGCGCTGGCTGATGACCGAGGAGCCGGCGCGCTGCACCGTGGCCGGGGTGTGCAACCCGATCGGCGGCGTGCCGGTGGCGCCCTTGTGGCTGCGCAGCAGCGTCGGCATCGACCGGATCGACATCAGCGACCCCGTTGCCGCGCGGGTGCTCGACCGGGTGCGCATCGACGGCCATCTGGTCGACAGCCGGCGCATCGGCAACCGGCTCTATGTGGTCAGCGTGCACCGGCCCTGGCTGGCCTACGAGGCGCTGGCCGCCAACGCCACCGACGCCGAACGCGCCGCGTTGCTCGACAAGCTGCGTGCCGCCGACCTGCTGCCGACGATGCAGATCAACGGCGGGCCGGCGCAGCCGCTGGTTGACGAGACCGACTGCTATCTGCAGGTCGACAACAAATCGCTGGCGGTGGAGATCACGACGTTGTCGGTGTTCGACCTTGGCGCGGCCACGCCGACCGCGAGCAGCCGCTGTTTTGTCGGCGGCAGCGAAGGCATCTACATGTCCGGCGCCAACCTCTACGTGGCGACAACCCGCTTCGAATGGCAGCTCGGCGCTGTGCCCTCGTTTGCGCCGGCGGAGATGAAAACCGACATCCACAAATTTGCGCTCGCGCCGGCATCGCTGAACTACCGCGGCTCGGCCAGCGTCGATGGCCACCTCGGCTGGGACCCGCTTCGCAAGTCCTACCGGATGAGCGAATACGGGGCCGATCTGCGCGTGCTCACCTTCAGCGGCAGCTTCGGCTGGATCGGCCTGGCCGACAGCAGCAACCCGGCGACGCCGCCGTCGCCGGCCAAGCTGACGATCCTGCGCGAAGGCACCGGCACCGAGCAGCGCCTGCAAGTCGTGGGCACCTTGCCCAGTGCCACGCGGCCCGAGCCCCTGGGCAAACCCGGCGAGCAGGTCTTCGCAGTGCGTTTTGTCGGCACCCGCGGCTACGTCGTGACCTTCCGCACGATCGACCCGCTGTACGTGCTCGACCTCGCCGACCCGGCCGACCCCAAGGCGGCGGGCGAGCTCGAGTTGCCCGGGTTTTCAGACACACTGGTGCCGCTCGGCGAAGGGCTGCTGCTTGGTGTCGGCAAGGACGTTGCCGTGAGCAGCGGGCGTGTCGCCGGTGTCAAGCTGGCGCTCTTTGACGTGCTCGACGCGGCGCGGCCGCGCGAGATCCACTCGATCACGCTCGGCGCCGAGGGCAGCGGCAGTGCAGTCGACCACAGCATGCACGGCCTGAACCTGCTGCATCGCGGCACCATCACGCGCCTGGCGCTGCCGGTGCACCTGCAAGATTCGGCACAGGTGCGGCATGGCTTGCAGACCTTCGAGGTCGATACCCAGGCGCGCACGCTGTCGCTGCGGGCACTGCGCGGCGAAACGGCCAACGCCTCGCCCGCCGACCTGTGGCTCGAACGCAGCTTGCAGATCGGTGACCATGTCTACTACCTGCGCCAGGGCGCGCTGGCGGCTTACGCCTGGTGAGGACGTTCACCACGCCGATGATGATGCAGGTGATGCAGGTGATGCAGGCGTTGAACGCAATGCAGACATACAGGCGCTCGGTGACCGACGATCGCCAAAAACCAGGGCCTACACGCCGGCAGCGGGCCGCGGCCCCAGAATCCGCAATGTCATGATCAACAAGATCACCCCTTCGGCCGCTGCGGCGCTGGCCGATGTGCAAGACGGCGCCACGGTGCTCATCGGCGGCTTCGGCACCGCCGGCCTGCCTAACGAACTGATTCATGCGCTGCTCGAACAAGGTGCATGCGGCCTGACGATCGTCAACAACAACGCCGGCAATGGCGATACCGGCCTGGCCGCGCTGCTTGCCGCAGGCCGCGTTCGCAAGATCATCTGCAGCTTCCCACGGCAGACCGATTCGCACCATTTTGACCGCCTCTATCGCGCCGGGCAGATCGAGCTCGAACTTGTGCCGCAGGGCAACCTGGCCGAGCGCATCCGCGCCGCCGGTGCGGGCATCGGCGGCTTCTTCACGCCCACCGGCTACGGCACCGAGCTTGCCCGCGGCAAGGAAACCCGCGAGATCGGCGGCCGCATGTTTGTTTTCGAGACCCCGATCCACGCCGACCTGGCGCTGATCAAGGCTGATCGTGGCGACCGCTGGGGCAACCTGACGTATCGCATGACAGCGCGCAATTTCGGCCCGATCATGGCGATGGCGGCCCAGGTCACGGTGG
>JAYUSP010000305.1:0-15914 GCA_043755615.1 Betaproteobacteria bacterium | reverse complement strand
TCGTTGATGACGCCAGTGACGCGCATGCGCTCGAGCACCAGGCGCTGGCGCTGCGTGGCGCGCTCGAAATTGCTCACCGGGTTGGCGTAGTGCGGGTTCTGGGGCAGGCCGGCGAGCATCGCCGCTTCGGCGATCGAGAGCCTGGCCAGCGGCTTGCCAAAGTAGACCTGCGCGGCGGCGGCAAAACCATAAGCCCGCTGGCCGAGAAAAATCTCGTTCATGTAGAGCTCAAGGATGCGGTCCTTGCTCAGCGCCTGCTCGATCTTCAGCGCAAGCACGATCTCCTTGGTCTTGCGCTCGGCACTCAGTTCGCGGCTCAGAAAAAACGTGCGCGCCACCTGCTGCGTGATCGTCGACGCCCCCTGGCGCATGCCGCCGGTCAACATCGCCAGCAGCGCGCGCGCCATGCCCCGCGGGTCGATGCCGCTGTGTTCGCGAAATCGGCTGTCCTCGATCGCGATCACCGCGTCCTGTATCAGCTTCGGGATCTGCGCGATCGGCACAAACTGCCGCCGCTCGGCACCAAACTGCGTGATCTCGACGCCGTCGGCGGTGAATACCTGCAGCGGCTGCTTGGGCTGGTAGTTGACGACGCGGTCGAGCGACGGCAGCTCCCAGGTCTGGGGCACGGCGCTGGTGGTGGCCAGCCCCAGCGACCACAAGAACATCAGGCGCATCGCGCGGCGGGGAAAAAGTTGCACGCACCGATTATCGACAGTGCCCTGGGCTGCTTTCCCATCCGCCCGGCCTGGCTCGCCCGCCATCGACGTGTGACCATCGACAATCGCGCGCATGCCCGACGCCGCCCCGGCCCGCAAGGAAATCTCCGCCCCTCAGCGCGCGATGCACAAGCTCGGCCTGCTGCGTGATATCGATCTCGTGCTGCACCTGCCGCTGCGGTACGAAGACGAAACCCGCATCGTGCCGATCGGCGGCCTGCACGACGGCGACAACGCGCAGGTCGAAGGCATCGTGCGCGACGCGCGCATCGAGACGCGGCTGCGCCGGCAGTTGATCGTGCATCTGCTCGACGACAGCGGCGAACTCGTGCTGCGGCTGCTGAACTTTTACCCTTCGCAACAAAAGCTGCTCGCGCCGGGCCAGAGGGTGCGCGTGCGCGGCGAGGTGCGGGTTGGTTTTCTCGGCCGCGAAATGGTGCATCCGGCGGTCAAGGCCGTCATCGAAGGTGCGCCACTGCCTGCCGCGCTGACCCCCGTCTACCCGACCAGCGCGATGCTGCCGCAGGCCTATCTGCGCAAGGCGGTCGCCGCCGCGCTGGCGCGGACGCCGATCGACGAGCTGCTGCCCGCCGCGGTGCTGCCCGCCGGCCTGCCGGCGTTGAAAGATGCCGTGCGGCTGCTGCACCAGCCGCCGCCCGATGTCTCGATGGCCACACTCGAAGACCGTTCACATCCGGCCTGGCAGCGGCTGAAATTTGAAGAACTGCTGGCGCAGCAACTCGCGCAGGCGCAGGCCCAGCATGAGCGCTCGTTGCTGCGGGCGCCGGTGCTCGGTGCTGCGGCCGCCGCGGCCGCCGCCACCGTCACCATCACCGCCGGTATCGGTGTCGACGCCGGTGTCGATGTCGATGTCGATGTCAGCACTTCGCATACTGTAGCGCCCGACCTGCACCGGCGCCTGCTGGCGACGCTGCCGTTCCAGCTCACCGCCGCGCAACAGCGGGTCTGCCGCGAGATCGACACCGATATCGCGCGCGACCATCCGATGAACCGGCTGCTGCAAGGTGATGTCGGTTCGGGCAAGACCGTCGTCGCCGCGCTCGCCGCCACCCGCGCCATCGACGCCGGCTGGCAATGTGCGTTGATGGCGCCGACCGAGATCCTCGCCGAGCAGCATTTCCGCAAGCTCGTGCAGTGGCTCTCGCCGCTGGGGGTCACCGTCGCCTGGCTCACCGGCAGCCGCAAGGGCAAAGGCCGCAAGCAGATGATCGAGCAGGTAGCTTCGGGCGTAGCGATGCTCGTCGTCGGCACGCATGCGGTGATCCAGCAGGATGTGGTCTTTGCACGCCTCGGGTTGGCGGTGGTCGACGAGCAACACCGCTTCGGGGTTGCGCAGCGGCTGGCCCTGCGCGAGAAGCTCGAAACGCAGGCCCTCGAACCCCATCTGCTGATGATGAGTGCGACACCGATCCCGCGCACGCTGGCGATGAGCTACTTCGCCGACCTCGACGTGAGCACGATCGACGAGCTGCCGCCTGGGCGCACGCCGGTGCTGACCAAAATCTTTGCCGACAACCGGCGCGACGATGTCGTCCGGCGCATCCACGACGAGGTCGCACAAGGCCGCCAGGTGTATTGGGTCTGCCCGCTGATCGAAGAAAGCGAAACCCTCGACCTGGCGGACGCGACACAGACCCACGCGCTCTTGAGTTCAGCGCTGCCTGAGACGATGGTCGGCCTGCTGCATGGGCGCATGCCGGCCGCGGAAAAAGCCGCCGTGATGTCATTCTTCACTGGCGGACAGATGGCGCTGCTGGTGTCAACCACCGTCATCGAAGTCGGTGTCGATGTGCCCAACGCGAGCCTGATGGTGATCGTACATGCCGAGCGTTTTGGCCTCAGCCAGTTGCACCAGTTGCGCGGCCGCGTCGGCCGCGGCGCGGCGGCCAGCGTGTGTGTGCTGCTCTACACCACGCCGCTTTCGCAGACCGGCAAGGCGCGCCTGAAAGCGATGGCCGAAACCAGCGACGGCTTCGAGATCGCGCGCCGCGACCTGGAGATCCGCGGCCCTGGCGAATTCATGGGCGCGCGCCAGAGCGGGGACGCGCTGCTGCGGTTTGCCGATCTCAACGAAGACAGCGCGCTGCTGCAACAGGCCCGGCGTGTCGCGCCGAAATTGCTGCAGGACCATCCCGACGTGGCACGCGCGCAGGTTGCGCGCTGGCTGGGCGGCAAGGCCGAGTTCCTGAAGGCTTGAAGGCTTGAAGGCTTGAAGGCCAGCATTGCGCGGTCAGACCGCGCGCAGCACGAGTTCGTGCTTGAGCAAGGTGTCATCGGCGCCGTCCTGCAAGGCGCGCACGATCGCCTCGCCGTAGTCGCCGTAAGGCACACGAACCGCGTTCAGCCAGGGCGCGACCCATTCGTTGAGCGGGCTGTCGTCGAAGCCGACGAAGTGGATGTCACGGCCGGGCCGCAGCGCCGCAGCGGCAGCGGCACGTTGTGCGCCGTAGGCGATCAGGTCGCTGGTGCAGAACACCGCCTGTGGCGGGCGGCCGGGGCTCAGCAGTTTGCGCATCGCGTGATGGCCGATTTCAAGATGGTCCGCGGCATCGTGGGTGGCGATGCGCGCGGCGGGCAGCTTCATGCGCTGCTGCCGCAAACCGTCGCGAAAGCCGGCAACACGCTCGGCCGTGGCCGATGAACTCAGACGGCCGTGGATCAGCGCCAGCTCGCGCCAGCGTCGCTGCACAAACCACTGTGCGACGTCGGCGCCGGCGGCATGGTTGTCGATGCCGACATGGCAGCGGCTGCCAAAGGGGTCGCGCCGGTTGACGAAGACCAGCGGTTCGCCGCCCGCCACAAAATCCTTCAGCACCGGGCTTTGCACCGCGCCGAGCAGGACGAAGCCGCAGGCGTAATGCGCGCGCATCTCGAGCAGGTATTCGTCTTGCAATTCGGGCTGGTCGTGGGTGTCGCAGAGCACCATCACGTAGCCGGCGCGGCGCAGCGCAACTTCGGCCACGGCAGCGATCGCGGCCATCGCCGGGTTGGCCAGATTGGCGGCGAGCACGGCCACCAGCCGGCTGCGTTGCTGGCGCAGCGAGCGCGCGGCGCCCAACGGCCGGTAGCCCAGGGTTTCGACCGCTTCGCGCACCCGCACCACGGTCGCCGCCGAGGCCTTCTTGGCAACCCCGTTGACGACCCGCGACACGGTGGCGATCGACACCCCGGCGCGCTCGGCCACGGCAGCGATCGACACCGGCTTGTTGGTGGCAGATCGGGCGGGTTGGCGGGCGGGCGGGCTGGACATCGGGCGTGCTGCGGGCCGGGGCATTCGTCGCGGTCTAAGGGAATCCTCGCGTGTCAGCCTAGCGGCGACGGCGTAGATTGAGGTAAACGTTTACCCTTTCTGGCTCATCGCCTTTTCCCGCCACCCTGGAGACACACGATGCAATCGAAACGGCACTTCGTCAAAGCCCTCGCCGCGCTGGCCACCTCCTTGCTGATGGGTGGCGCCGCGGCACAGGAGCTGGTGGTCTGGCACGACCTCGGCGAGAACGGCATCAAGTGGTTCAACGCCCTGTCGGCCGAGTTCGCAAAGACCAGGCCCGGCGTCACGGTGAAGTCGCTGAACTACCCCACCGACCAGTGGTTCGGCCGCTCGATCTCGGCGCTGAACACCAACACCGCGCCGGACCTGCTCTACAACAACTACGAGCGTGTGATCCGCGTCGAAGACCAGACCAAGAAGCTGATGGACCTGAAGCCCGTGCTCGCCAGCGTGGCCGACAAGGGCTTCCTCGGCGAGACCGATCTGGATGTCGCCACGCATGGCGCGAAGATGATCATCCTGCCGATCCAGCGGGTGCAGATGGCGCTCGGCGTGCGCAAGAGCTGGCTCGACAAGGTGGGCGAAAAATTCCCCGCGACCTGGGACGACGCCAAGCGCGTGGCCATCAAATTCCGCGACGCCGACCCCGACGGCAATGGCGCCGCCGACACCTTCGGCTTCGGCCTGCAGGCGGCCAAGCCGCGTGACCTGATCCACATGCTCGACCTGTTCATGTTCGGCTCGGGCCTGCGCCACACGCTGATCGATCCGGCCGGCAAGATCGTGATCGACCAGCCCAAACATGCCCAGGTGCTCGAGGAATTTCTCAAGACCTATTCCGAGTACCGCTTCGTCGCGCCCGACACCATCAACCATTCCTTCCCCGAGATGTACCAGGTCATCGAAGGCGGGCGCGCCGGCATGTTCCGGGTCGGCGACTGGAACGTCAAGAAGTGGGACGGCCCGACGGTGCTCAAGGGGGACTTCGTCGTCGGCCCCTGGCCGGCATTCGAGTCCGGGCGCAAGAACGCAGTCGTCATCGGTGGCATGCGCGGCATCGCGGTACCCGAAAACTCGCCGAACAAGGCCTTGGCCGTCGAGTTTGCCAAGTTCATGCTCGGCAAGGCGGCGCAGCAAGCCTCGCTGGACAACGTCGGCTCGGCGGTGCGCAAAGACCTCGATATCTCGGCGCTGTCCGACCGGCAGAAATTTTTTGCCGCGCCCACGGGTGCCCTGATGGCCTACGACTTTCCTGAAGCGACGCACCTGTTCTACCCCGAGCTCGAAGCCGCCTACCACCGCAAGCTGATGGGCGCGATCAGCAAGCCGCCGGCCAACTGGAAGGCCTTCATCAGCGAGGCGGCGGTTGAAATGCGCGAGCTCACGGCCAAGCTGCAAGCCAGGAAGTGAGCGCGGCTGCGGGCGCGGCTGCGGCTGCGAGTGCGGCACTCAAGCCGCCGCGCCAGCCGCCGGTCGGTGTCTTCTGGCTTTTTGCGCTGCCCTTCGCGGCGCTGACCGTCGTCTTCGGCGTGTGGCCGATCGTGCTCTCGATCCAGGTCTCGTTCACCGCCTCGGCCAGCGCGCTGCAGACCACGCCGCAATGGGTCGGCTGGGCCAACTACGCCGCAGTGGTGGCCGACCCGATCTTCATCGCTTCGCTGTGGCGCACGCTGCTCTACACCGGGCTCGCGGTGGGCGCGACCATCGGCCTGGCACTGGCCTACGCGCTGCTGCTCAACTCCACGCTGATCGGCCACGGCCGCACTTTTTTCAAGGTCGCGATCTTCCTGCCGGTGGTCACGCCCGATGTCGCCGGCTACGTCGTCTGGCGCTGGCTCTACGACCAGAGCTTCGGCGCCTTGAGCGTCGCGCTGGCCGCGCTCGGCCTGCCACGCTTCGGCGGCCTGGCCTCGGTCGATACGGTGCTGGCCGCGGTGCTGGTGGCCGAGCTGTGGCACCACGTCGGCTTTTATGTCGTGATTTTCCTGGCCAACCTGGCGCTGTGCGACAAGGGCGTTGCCGAAGCGGCCGATATCGACGGCGCCACATCGTGGCAGAAGTTCTGGCATGTCGTGCTGCCGCAGTTGCGGCCGGCGCTGCTGGTCAACAGCGTGTACGCGCTGATCCAGTACCTGAAGACCTTCACCGTGGTCGCGGTGATGACCAAGGGCGGCCCCAACGACAGCACCAACTTCGTCAGCTACTACGCCTACCAGTTGTTCGACCAGGGCCGCTACGGCGAGGCCACCGCGATGGCCAGCATCCTGTTCGCGCTGGTCATCGTGCTGGCGCTGGGCCTGATGCGCCTGCAACAACGCCCGGCAGCGGCATGACGCGCGGCATGAAGTTCGCACCCAAGCCGCGCGCCGACCGGGCCCTGGTGGGGCTGGCCTACGGCGTGGCCCTGCTGGTCAGCGTGGTCTGCCTGTATCCCTACTGGTGGATGCTGGTCAGCGCGTTTCGCAACACGCAGGCGATCATGACCTCGCCGCTGCGGCCGTGGCCGGAGTCGATCAGCCTGGATGTGCTGCGCGAGATCGCCAGTGTCGGCGGCACGCCGTTGTGGCGCTATGCACTGAACTCGGTGTTGATCACCGCGCTGGCGACCGCCATCGGCATCTTCGTCACCGCGCTGGGCGCCTACGCCATCGTGCGTCGGCCCGATTTCTGGCTCTTCCGCGCGCTGCGCCTGGGCTTCATGGTGAGCATCATGTACCCCTACATGCTGCTCGTGATCCCGGTCTATATCGTGATGTTCAAGATCGGCCTGCTCGGCAGCTACGCCGGTATCGTGCTCTTCCTGGCGCTGGGGCCGATCCAGTTTTTTCTCTTCGAGCAGTTCTTCCGCGCCGTGCCCAGGTCGATCATCGAGGCAGCGGTGATCGACGGCGCCAGCGAGTGGCAGATCCTGTTCCAGGTGGTGGTGCCGATGGCGCTGCCGGTGGTCGTCACCGCATCGATCATTTCCTTCCTGCTCAACTGGGCGCAGTGGCTGCCGGTGCTGGTGGTATCGAAGTCGCCCGACACCTACACGCTGCCGGTGGCGCTGATGAATATGAACGGCGAACTCGGCGTCAACTTCCAGGGCATCATGGCCCTGGCGGTGTTGACCACGATCCCGGTGACGCTGTTTTTCCTGGTCGTGCAACGCCGCGTGATGTCGGGCATGACTGCCGGTGCGGTCAAGGGTTGACACGATGCGGCGCGACGAATCCATCTCCATCTCTATCTCCCTCGCTGCCGTCGCCGCCAACGACGCGGCATTGCAAGCGCAGCTCGACACCGCCCGCGAGCGCACGCTGGCCTGGCTGGCGTCGATGCAGGCCCCGGGGCAGCCGGCCGGCGTGTGCCTGATCAGCGCCGCGCACGACGCCGCGCGCTGGCCCGGCATGTTGCTGCCGGGCAGCTACAACGCGGTGATGGCACGCGCGTTGCTCGGTGGCTTGAACGATGGCGACGCTGCCGATCGTTCGGCGCTGGCCGCCTGGTTGCTGCAATACCGGCGTGCCGACGGCGTCTTCCGCATCCCCGGCATGCACGACGACGCCGTGTTCAAGAAGCCCGACCCGGTCGAGACCTGGCGCTATATCGACTTCCACGTCAGCAACTATGCGCTCGGCGCGCTTGAGATGCTCGCGCCGGCTGCCGTGCCGGTGCTCGACTTCGCGCGCCCCTGGCTCAAGGCAATCACGCTCAAGGCCTGGCTCGCCGAGCGCGACCTGCGCGACCCCTGGCAGGAGGGCAACAACATCGTCAACCTGGGCAGCTTCCTGCGGCTGCTGGCCGAGCACGGCGACGCTACGCAGCGCGAGCAGGTGGCCGCCTGCCTGGCGCTGCTGTTTGCCTGGCACGAGCGCCTGCAGGAGCCGGCCACCGGCTTCTGGGGCGTCGGCCAGCTCAGCGACCCGCTGCGTGCGCTGCACGCGATGGCCGGCTCGATGCACAACTTTCACCTGTGGTACGCCGCGGGCCGCCCGTTGCCCTACCAGGACAAGGCGATCGACTGGTCGCTGGCGCAACCCGCGCGCATCCACAGCGCGTGCATCGACGTCGACCTGGTCGACCTGCTGACCCATGGCCATCGGCTCATCGACCACCGCCGCGCCGAGATCGAAACCTGGCTGCGCGCCCTGTTGCCGCAATTGCTGGCCCTGCAGAACGCCGACGGCGGTTTTGCCGATGTGCACGAAGGCATCCGCCAGCAAGACGGCTGGGTGCGCGGCTACGAGGAGCCGCAAGGTCTGTCGAACACTTTTGCGACCTGGTTCCGTTGGATCGCCATTGCGATGATCGCCGACACCCTGTGGCCCGGGCGCCGGGCCTGGCGCTTCCGGCGCATGGTCGGCATCGGTTATGCCCGGCCGCGCGCGCCATGAGCACGAACAAGGCCATCGACCCCTTCCACCACCTGCATGACGAGGCCTACGCCGCGCCTTTCGAGCAACCCACGCTCGGCCACGAAGGCCGGGTGGCGATGGGTGGCCGCAAGAGCGACTCACTGAATGGCGACTGGTTCTTCACGCTCGATCTGTTCGACGAAGGCCTGCGCCAGCGCTGGTTTGCCGACCTGCCACAGCCGCCGCAGGCCTGGGCCAAGCCGCGTGACTACGACGCGATGGCCGGCGGCACGATCCCGGTACCGGCCTGCTGGACGATGCAAAAACCCGAGTGGCTGCACTTCGAAGGTGGCGCCTGGTACACGCGCCTGATCGACGGCACAACCCGGCCCGACACAGCGCGCACCGTGCTGCGTGTGGGCGCCGCCAACTACCAGGCGCGCGTGTTCATCAACGGCCACTTCATCGGCAGCCACCGCGGCGGCTCGACGCCGTTTTTTGTCGAGCTCACGCCGCATCTGCAAGCCGGGCCAGGCAACCGCTTGCAGATCCAGGTCGACAACCGGCGCGAACGGCAACGGGTGCCGATGGACCACTTCGACTGGTTCAACCACGGCGGCCTGTACCGCGACGTCGAACTGCTGCACCTGCCCGCCGTCTTCATCCGCCAGGCCACACTGCAACTGCTGCCCGACGGCAGCTTGTCGCAGTTGCGCTGCGAGATCGTCTTGTCCGACGCGGTGGATGCGCAGGCCGAGGTCAGCCTGCCGCGCCTGGGCATCAGCCAGCGCGTCGACGTGCACGCCGGCCGCGCGGTGGCCACCTTCGCTGCGCAGCCGCCGCTTTGGTCGCCCGCACAACCACTGCTGCACGAGGTGGTCTTTCGCTGCGCCGGTGACACCGTGCACGAGCGCATCGGCTTTCGCGAACTGCGCACCCAGGGCACGCAGGTGCTGCTCAACGGCGAGCCGGTCTACCTGAAGGGCATCTGCGTCCACGAAGACGACATCCGGCTGGGCAAGGTGTCGACCGAAGCCGATGTGCGCCGCCGCTTCGCCGACGCCCGGCAACTCGGCTGCAACTTCCTGCGCCTGTCGCACTACCCGCACCACGAGCATGTCGCGCAGATCGCCGACGAAGTCGGCCTGCTGTTGTGGGAAGAGGTCCCCGTGTACTGGGCGATTGCCTTCGACAACCCGGCCACGCTGGCCGACGCCAGCAACCAGTTGCAGGAGCTGATCGCGCGCGACGCCAACCGCGCCAGCGTCATCGCCTGGGGCGTGGGCAACGAAAACGCCGACACCGATGCGCGCCTGCACTTCATGCAGACGCTGGCCCAGGCGGCGCGCGTGGCCGACCCGACGCGCCTGGTGGCCGCGGCCTGCTTGATCAACCGCGCGCAGTTCCGCATCGAAGACCGCCTCACCGAATATCTCGACCTGATCGGCATCAACGAGTATTTCGGTTGGTACGAGCCCGGCTTTGAGGGCCTAGCGCAACTGCTCGCCAACTCCAACCCGGACAAGCCGGTGATCATCAGCGAGACCGGCGCCGACGCCTTGGCCGGCCACCGCGGCTGCGCGGCCGAGCTCTTCACTGAAGACTGCCAGGCCCACTTCTACCAGCGCCAGCTCGAGCTGCTGCGTCAGGCGCCGTTTGTCTGCGGCATGACGCCGTGGCTGCTCTACGACTTCCGTTCCGAGCGGCGCCAGACGGTGTTCAACCGCGGCTTCAATCGCAAGGGACTGATCGCCGAGGACAAGCGCACGCGCAAGCTGGCGTTTGCGGTGCTGGCGGCGTTTTATCGAAGCCTCGGTTGAGCGCCTGAGTCCGGCGCGCGATCAAGCTGCGGTCAAGGCGCAGTCAACGCAAGAAAATCAAGGTTTGTACGGCGGCAGCGGCGCCGCCGCACCCGCCCACAAGGCCCACAGGCGGATCGGCTCGGCCAGCGGGTCGTTTGTCGACATACCCGCCGACGCACCCGCCGACGCACTCACCAGTGCAGCCAGCGTGGCCTTCGCCGCGTCCTTGCGCCCGGCCGCCAGTTGCGCCACGCCAAGGTGCAAACGTGCTTCGGCCGGACGCTTGACACCACCCTTGGCCAGCCCCTGCTCGATCAGCGCGAGGCCACGCTCGCTGAGTTCGGGTGCGGCGCCGCTGCGCGGCTGGCCGGTGATGATCGACCAGCCGAGGTCGACCATCGCCGAGCCGTCGGCCGCGCGACGCGCCGCCGTCTCTGCGGCAGCGCGGTCGGCGATATCGGCGGCGGCCTGCTTGCGCGCCTGATCGCGCAGTTTCTGGTGGTCGGCGGCCTTCGCGCCGCTGCCGAGCAAGCCAGCGGCAAAACCTTCGTCGACGATGGTCTGCGCTTCGACCGGCTGGCCGGCGCGTATCGCCATCTGCGCCAGCGCTTCGTGCATCTCGGCGCTGTTCAGCGCCCCCACCGCGCGCAGCAGCCGGTACAGCTCGGCGACAGCGCGGTCGTTGTCGGCGAGCCGGCGTGTCGCCGGTGCAATCAGGTCGAGCCAGTATTCGGGGCGCGGGAAACGCAGCGCGAGTTGCTCCAGGGTCTTGCCCGACGCGGCATCGTTCAGGCGCCGTTGCAGGTAGAGCATGCTGCGCAGCGTCGGCTCGGTCACCACGCGGCCCGCGGCCTCGTCGGCGGCGCTGCGTTCGGTCAGCGCGGCCAGCCCACCACGTTCGTCACCGCTGCCGATCAGCGACGCGATGCGCACTTGGCGCACCGCGTCGTTGGGGCCCTTCAAGTCGATATAGCGCTGCGACCAGCGCAGCACCCGCGCGTGGTCACGGTTGCGCCCGGCGTTGCCGACCAAGGATTCGATCAGCATCAACTCGTCGGCGGGCTCGACCTTGCCGGTGGCCAGCGCGGCCTCAAGCGAACTCATCATCAGCACGGGGTCGCCAGCGGCCTGCGCCGCGACGGCACGGTTGCGCTGCACGATCATCGTCTCGTAGGGGCTTAATGCGCCCAGCGCATCGGCCTCGGCCAGCTTGGCCAGCGCCTCCTGTGTCTTGCCCTGGCTGATCAGCGCACGCGCCGCCTCCAGCGGCGCCACCATCGCCGCGCGCACGAGGTCGGCGGCCGGCGCCGACGCGGCCGGCGCCGCGCTCGCCGCTCGTGCAGCTGGTTGCGCCAGGCTGGGCAGCGGCAGCGCTGCAGCCAGCACTACGCCGGCGGCCAGCAGGCCGCGCACGATGGGTCGTCGATCAAGGCGGTGGTCAGCGTTCATGGTCGGTCGGCGGCAAGGCCTCGGGGTGCAGCAGGGCGCGAGCATAGCGAAGCGCCACCCGGCGCTGCCGCGCCTCGGTGAAAATCGCGGCATGACCCTGACCGAGCTGCGCTATATCGTCGCCGTCGCCCGCGAGCGCCACTTCGGCCGTGCGGCAGACGCCTGTTTTGTGTCGCAGCCCACCCTCAGCGTGGCGATCAAGAAGCTCGAGGAAGAGCTCGAAGTGAAGCTCTTCGAGCGTGGTGCCAGCGAGGTCAGCGTGACGCCGATGGGCGAAGCGATCGTGCGCCAGGCGCAAGGGGTCATCGAGCAGGCCGCGGCGATCAAGGAGATCGCGCGCCGCGGCAAGGACCCGCTGGCCGGCCCGCTGAAGCTGGGCATCATCTACACCATCGCGCCCTACCTGCTGCCGGCGCTGGTGCGCCAGATCATCGAAGTCACGCCGCAGATGCCGCTGATGCTGCACGAGAACTTCACCGCCCGGCTGCTTGAGATGCTGCGCAGCGGCGAGATCGACTGCGCGATCATGGCCGAGCCCTTCCCGGATACCGGGCTGGCGCTGGCGCCGCTCTACGACGAGCCCTTCATGGTCGCCGTGCCGGCGCGCCACCCGCTGGCGCGGCGCAAGCAGATCGCTGCCGACGAGCTCAAGGCACAGACGATGCTGCTGCTCGGCGCCGGGCATTGTTTTCGCGATCATGTGCTCGAGGCCTGCCCGGAATCGGCGCGGTTTTCAAGCGCCAGCGACGGCATTCGCTCAAGCTTCGAAGGCAGCTCGCTGGAGACGATCAAACATATGGTCGCCTCGGGCATGGGCATCACCGTGGTGCCGCGCCTGAGCGTGCCGGCTGAGGCGCTGGCCGAAAGCAGCGCGCAGGCGGCACGGGCCAATTTGCATGTGCGGCATGTGCAGCCCGTGCAGCCGGTGCAGCACGTGCACTACCTGCGCTTCGTCGCGCCAGCGCCGACACGCCGCGTGGTGCTCGCCTGGCGGCGCAGCTTCACCCGCTACGAAGCCATCGCCGCGCTGCGCAATGCAGTCCATGCCTGCGACTTGGCCGGCGTGCAGCGCCTGTCCTGAGGTGGGGCTATGGTGACGATAGCGGGCGGCGGCTATCGCTGCGGTGAGGCCTTTCAAATGGACGGCAGCGGCGCGCGTTTCTAGGATCCCCTCGTTGCCGCCACTCGGCCGGCACCGAACCCAGGAGCGCATTGATGACCAGCCCACTCAACCACCCGCCCGGCCCGCCTGCCCTGACCACGGCGTCAGGCATCCCGGTGGCCGACAACCAGAACTCAATCACCGCCGGCGCGCGCGGGCCGATCCTGCTGCAAGACTTTCACCTCATCGAAAAGCTCCAGCATTTCAACCGCGAGCGCATCCCCGAGCGGGTGGTGCATGCCAAGGGCTCGGGCGCCTACGGCAGCTTCACCGTGACCCACGACATCACGCGGTACACCAAGGCCAGGCTGTTTTCAGCCGTCGGCAAAAGCACGGAGACCTTTGCGCGCTTCTCCACCGTCGGCGGCGAAAAAGGCAGCGCCGATACCGAGCGCGACCCGCGCGGTTTTGCGCTGCGTTTTTATACCGAAGACGGCAACTGGGACCTCGTCGGCAACAACACGCCGATGTTTTTCATCAAGGATCCGATCAAGTTCCCCGACTTCGTGCACACCCAGAAACGCGACCCGCAGAGCAACCTGAAATCGCCGACGATGATGTTCGACTTCTGGAGCCAGGCGCCGGAGTCGCTGCACCAGGTGACGATGCTCTTCAGCAGCCGCGGCACGCCTGACGGCTATCGCCACATGGACGGCTTTGGCAGCCACACTTACAGCCTCATCGACGCCGTAGGCGGCCGGGTCTGGGTCAAGTGGCACTTCAAGACACGCCAGGGCATCAAGAATTTGAGCGCGCAAGACGCCGTGCGGCTGGCCGGCGTCGACCCCGACTACGCGCAGCGGGACCTTTTCAAAGCGATCGAGCGTGGTGACTTCCCGCAGTGGGACGTCTTCATGCAGGTCATGACCGACGAAGAGCGTATCGCGTGGGAATACAAGACCGGCTGGAACGCTTTTGACCTGACCAAGGTCTGGCCGCACCGCGATTTCGCGCGCTTGCCGGTCGGCGTGCTGGAGCTGAACCGCAATCCCGACAACTACCACGCCGATGTCGAGCAGGCCGCGTTTTCGCCGGCCAACCTGGTGCCGGGCCTGGGCTACAGCCCCGACAAGATGCTGCAGGGCCGGCTCTTTGCGTACCACGACGCGCAGCTGTACCGCGTCGGCACCAACCACCAGCAGCTGCCGGTAAACCGCCCACGCTGCCCGTTCCACAACCAGCAACGTGACGGCGCGATGGCCATCGAGTCCGGCGGCGCGGCGGTCAACTACGCCAATGTGCAAGCGCAAGGCACCCGGCCCCAGGGCCTGGGCCATGGCGACCCCGGCTGGGCGCTCGACGGCGTCGCCGGCCGCTACGACGCCCGCGGCACCGAAGACGACTACACCCAGGCCGGCGACCTGTTCCGCCTGTTACCAGCGGCAGAAAAAGAGCACCTGTTCGACAACATGGCCGGGCCGCTGAGCCAGGTCAGCGCGACGATCCAGCAGCGCTGGTACGACCATCTTGACCAGGCTGACCCGGCGTATGGCGCCGGGGTTCGCGCTGCGGTGGCGGCGCGCAACCGGGCTTGACAACCGCGCCCGAAATCCGCACCGCGGCGAGCCCGCCGCGCGGCGGCTACGGTGACCGCAAGTTTGCAGTTGATTGAATGGAATCTGACCTCATGAGCAAGCGCAAAACCATCGCCCCAGGCACCGACATCGGCATCCACATCGGCATCAACATCGGCATCAGCGAAAAGGACCGCGGCGCGATTGCGGGCGGCCTGAGCCGGCTGCTCGCCGACACCTACACCCTGTACCTGACGACGCACAATTTCCACTGGAACGTCACGGGGCCGATGTTCAACACCCTGCACACGATGTTCATGGCCCAGTACACCGAGCTGTGGACTGCGGTCGACCCGATCGCCGAACGCATTCGCTCGCTCGGTCATCCGGCCCCGGGCAGCTACGCGCAGTTCGGCGCGCTGGCGTCGATCGACGATGCCCCGACCACGCCGCCCAAGGCATTGGAGATGGTGCGCATCCTGGTGCAAGGCCATGAGGCCGTCGCACGCACCGCGCGCAGCATCTTTGCGCTGGTCGACAAAGCCGCCGACGAACCCACCGCCGACCTGCTGACGCAGCGCCTGACGGTGCACGAGCAGACGGCCTGGATGCTGCGTTCGATGCTTGAGGAGTAGGCCTGGCAATTGCTCGCGCTGCGGCGGCGGCTCTGAGCGGGGCCTGCACGCCGGTGCCAGCGCCGAGCTGAAGCTTTCCGCAGCCGGCTGGCGATCATCGGGTGCAGCACGAGCAACAAACCGCCTCGAGCGCGACCACGATGCGTTCGCCCACGCGCCGCATTGCGCTCACGCGCCGGCCTTCGGCGCTGCGGTGCGGCGGCAGCGCGGGCATGCGGCGCCTGGTTGCTGCCGGCCACGCCCGCCGACGCTTGGCGGCCCCTTCTTCGAACAGCTCGTCAATGACGCGCTGATCCTTTTCGTCGGTTGCATTCAGTTCGGCGCGCCAGCTTGTAACAAATTTTGGTACAACCGGGGAACAACGAAATGTCAACCTTTGCGTATCTGAAATACGGAAAAGTTGGATTTTCCTTGCTGGATGGCTTGGCCGAGTGCTAACTTTCTCGTATCTGAAACACGGGAAGGTTAGGGACAATGCCCCTTCACCTCGTCGGCGAGACCATCGACAAGACCCGCAGCCACTATCTGGCTGAGACGGGCAAGCTCGTCCAGTTGATGCGGGGCATCTATGTCGATGCCGCCGACGAAATCGATCAGACCGTCCTCGCCCATGCCGTCCGCATTGGCCGCTACCTCTATCCCAATGCTTACCTCTCGGCGGCGAGTGCCATTCTGCTGGGGCCGACCCGCGACGGTCGCCTCTACCTGACCGGGCCGCGCGTACAGCGCACCCGCATCCGGGCCCTTGAAATCGTGCAGAACAAGGCTCCGGCGAAACCCTCGCTCGCTTCCGCCGCCGTTGCCGACAGCCTGGGCGAGTTCTCCGTCAATGTGTCGTCGATCCGCCAGAGGTTTCTGGAAGCGTTTCGTCTGCGCAGCGAACATGCCGCTTCCATCGATCCCGCGACGCGCGAGGCCATCGCCGCCCGCCTCGTCGAGGAGTACGGAGGCTCGAGGGCCGCAAGCGACGCCGTATGGGCGCTGGCCCGTGAAAACGACTGGTA
>JAYUSP010000304.1:0-4836 GCA_043755615.1 Betaproteobacteria bacterium | reverse complement strand
GATGGTGCTCGGCGCATTGCCACTCGCGCTGGCCAGCGGCGCCGGTGCTGAGAGCCGCCAGCAGATCGGCTGGGTCATCGTCGGCGGCATGTCGCTGGGCACGCTGCTGACGATCTTTGTCGTGCCCACCGTCTACACGTTGTTTGCGCGGCGGCGGGTGCCAGGTGAGATCGAAACGCCAACCGCAACTGAAGCCGCAGTCATTGCAGGGACGGACTAAAACGCGGTCGTGAGCGGCGGCGCTGAGCGAATGCGCCGCGTGTTGGTGGGTTGATCCACGCAGCCGGGATTGAGGTGGCCGGCTCCGTCCGTCAGACCGGCATCACCACCAACCGGCCGCGCTGCGCGGCGAGCGTCTTTTCGAGCAATTGCGTGATCGCGTAAACGGCGCCGATCGTCGGTGTGGCCACGCCGACGATCTCGCCGAGCTCGACCACCGCGCCGACCAGCGCCTGCAGCTCCAGCGCGCGGCCCTGTTCGACGTCTTGCAACATCGAGGTCTTGTGCGCGCCGACCGCTTGCGCGCCGTTGATGCGCTGGTCGAGGCTGATCTTGAAGACGACGCCGAGCCGTTCGGCGACGGTCTGTGCCTCGGTCATCATTTGCGCGGCCAGCGCGCGGGTCGGCGCAAAGTTGCAGATGTCTTCCAGCGTGGCGTGGGTCAGCGCCGACATCGGGTTGAAGCTCAGATTGCCCCAGAGCTTGACCCAGATTTCGCTGCGGATATCGCGGCTCACCGGGCTCTTGAAGCCGGCCTGCATCATCACTTGCGACAGCGCCTGCACACGGTCGCTGCGGCAGCCGTCAAGTTCACCCAGGCTGAAGCGGTTGCCTTCGACGACCTTGACGACACCCGGCGCGATCAGCTCGGCGGCCGGGTAGACGACGCTGCCGATGATGCGCTGCGGCTCGATCGCCGCCGAGATCTCACCACCCGGGTCCAGGCTCTCCAGGCGGCGGTTTTCAAACGGCCCAACGAGTTTGTGAAAGTACCACCAGGGCACGCCATTGGTCATCGTGACCAGCATCGTCTGCGGCCCGATCAACGCGGTGAGTTGCGGCAACAGTTCGCACACCTGATGCGCCTTGACGGCGAGCAGCACCGCGTCCTGCACACCAGCTTCGGCGCCGGTCTGCACGGCACGCACATTGGTCGCGACTTGCTCGCTGCCGTCTTCCAGCAGCAGCTTGAAGCCGCCGGCATTGATCGCTTGCAGATTGCGGTTGCGCGCGATGAAGGTCACGCGCTGGCCGGCGAGACTGAGCTTGGCGCCGAGGTAACCGCCGATCGCGCCGGCGCCAACCACGGCGATCTTCATCGGCAGGTTCATCGGCGCATTCATCGGCACTTCGCTGGCACATTCACTGGCAAATTCACGCCCCGAGCCCGAGCTTGGCCGCCAGCCCGATGCGCTGCAGCTTGCCGGTCGCGCCCTTGGGGATCTCGTCCATGAAGAGGATCTTTTTTGGCACCTTGAAGTCCGCCGCGCGCTGGCTCACGAACGCTTGCAGCTCGCGCTCGGTTGCCGCCTGGCCTTCGCGCAGCACGACCACCGCGGCGACCTCTTCGCCGAGCTTGGCATGCGGCATGCCGAAGCACACCACTTGCGCCACTGCAGGGTGGTCCATCAGGATTTCGTCGACCTCGCGCGGGCTGATTTTTTCGCCGCCGCGGTTGATGATTTCCTTCAGACGGCCGGTCAGGCTGACATAACCGTCGCTGTCGATGACACCCTGGTCGCCGGTGCGGAACCAGCCGTCGGCAAACCCTTCGGCATTCGCCTGCGGGTTGTTTTCGTAGCCGGCGGTGACGTTGTCGCCACGGATCACGATTTCGCCGACGCTGCCGTCGGGCAGCAGCGTGCCGTCGTCGCCCATGATCGAGATCTGCGGCCCTGCCGCGAGGCCGACGCTGCCGGGTTTGCGCGTTCGCGGTGGCAGCGGGTTCGACGCCATCTGGTGCGTGGCCTCGGTCATGCCGTAGGCCTCGATCAGCGGTGCGCCAAAAACTTCTTCGAGTTCGCGGATCACCTGCGGCGGCATCGAACTCGACGACGACCGCATGAAGCGCAGGCGGTGGCGCAGGATCACATCGCGATTCTTGGCCGCGCGCGAGACGATCGCCTGGTGCATCGTCGGCACCGCGGTGTACCAGGTCGGCTGCGCTTCGTCCATCCAGGCAAAAAACTTCAGCGCGTTGAAGCCGGGGGTGCAAAAGACCTGCGAGCCGGCCGACAGTGGCGCCAGCACGCCGGCAATCAGGCCGTGGATGTGGAACAGCGGCATGATATTCAGGCCGCAGTCGCTGGCCGTGAAAACCAGCGTCTGCGCGATATTGCGCGCCGAGGCGCACAGGTTGGCCTGGCTCAAGGGCACGATCTTCGGCCGCGATGTCGTGCCCGAGGTGTGCAGCACCATCGAGATATCACCGGCTTGTGCAAAGCCGCCGTCGACGGCGCTGGTTGATGCGCTGCCGTCGCGCGCGTGCAGGACAAAGTCCCCCGCCTTCCCGCCCGCCACCAGGTGAATGATCTGGATGCCGAGCTTGTGCGCGACGTCGATCGCTGGCGAACGGCTGTCATGTTCGACGATGAGTGCCCGGGCGTTCAGGTCGGCGAGATAAAACTCGAACTCGTCGGCGCGGTAGGCCGGGTTCAAGGGTGCGGCGGTCACGCCGCAGGCGGCGGCGATGAAGCAGGTGGCCATCTCGGGGCCGTTGTTGAGCACGATCGCGACACGCTGGTTGCGACCGATCGAGAGCGCATTCAAGGCCGTCACCGTGCGCTCGATGAGCGCGCGCAGCTCGGCGTGCGACAGCGGCGCGCAGCCTGGTGCCGCCACCGCTGGTGCGCCGGCTGGGGAACTGCTCAGCATCTCGAACAGGGTCATGGGAATGGGGATGCGCAGGGCCAGGGGCGGTCAACCGCCGATGTAGTGCATCTCGACGCGGCGCTCGCCGCGGTCCGCGCCCGCAACGCCGGCGCTGCGCAATTCCGAATAGCGGTCGGCGCGGTCGCGCCAGACGAGGCCGATCGCAGCGGCGATCTGCGCGTCGCTCCAGTCCTGGCCTGCAGGCGACTTGCCACGCAGGAGCGCGCGCAGGTCGTGGCCGCGTGCGGCAAACAGGCACAGGAACAATTTGCCTTCGGTCGACAGCCGGGCGCGGTTGCAGTCGTGGCAGAAGGCCTGCGTGACGCTGGAAATCACGCCGACCTCGCCACGGCCATCGTGGTACGCCCAGCGCTGCGCGGTCTCGCCGGCTGCGGCGGGGGCCAGCGCTTGCAGCGGGAAGACCTCGTTGAGCCGGGCAACTACTTCGGCCGATGGCAGCACCTCGTCCATGCGCCAGCCGTTGGTCGTGCCGACATCCATGTATTCGATGAAGCGCAGCGTCACATCGGCGCGATAGTGGTCGCGGAAGTAACGTGCCATCGGCACGATCTCCTGGTCGTTGGTGCCACGCTTCACGACCATATTGACCTTGATCGGCGCCAGCCCGGCCCGGCGCGCAGCGTCGATGCCGCGCAGCACGTCGGCGACGGGAAAGTCGACATCGTTCATGCGCCTGAAGATGCTGTCGTCCAGCGCATCGAGGCTGACCGTCACTCGCCGCAGGCCGGCGTCAGCCAGCGCCTGCGCCTTGCGCTCAAGCAGCGAGCCGTTGGTCGTCAGGGTCAGGTCGAGCGCCTTGCCATGGGGTGTGCGCAGCGCGGCGAGCATCGAGACCAGGGTTTCGACATGTTTGCGCAGCAGCGGCTCGCCACCGGTCAGGCGCAGCTTGTGCACACCATGGCTGACGAAGATGCGCGCCAACCGGGTGATCTCTTCAAAACTCAACAGCGACGACTGCGGCAGGAACTTGTAGTCCTTGTCGAAAACTTCCTTGGGCATGCAATAACTGCATCGGAAGTTGCAGCGGTCGGTGACCGAGATGCGCAGATCGTGCAGCGGGCGGCCGAGCTGGTCGGTCAGCAGCCCGGTGGCCGCGGCCTGGTCGCCGGAAACGTCGGGAAGGTCGGGAACACGCGGCACCGGGGACTGGTAGCGCAGGTCGGCCAGAGGAATCACGTTGTCGCCCATGCCGCGATTGTGCCGTGGCGCTGGCCGACAGCTTGTCGCGCCGGGCCGGCGTCAGCGCGCGGGGGCTGAAGCGATGGTGCCGACCGATGTGACCCGCCAGCCGCCGGGCGGCTGCGCAGTCGTGACGGCCGTGGTCGCCGGGGTCGCAGCGGCTGCTGGCACCGGGCCACCCGCGGCCGGCGCCACCGCATCCGCCCGCCGCGCGCCGGTGAAACGACGCTCCCAATAGGCCTTGCGCATGTCCTCGACCCGCACCTCGCCGCCAACGCGCGGCGAGTGGATGAACTTGCCGTCGCCGACATAAATGCCGACATGCGAAAACGTGCGCTTCAGCGTATTGAAAAATACCAGGTCGCCGGGCTTGAGCTCCTCGCGGCCGACCTTGCGCAGACCGGCCGCGGTGGCCTGGTCGTCGGCACGGCGCGGCAGCACCAGCCCCAGCGTCATCTCGAAGATGTGGCGCGTGAAGCCACTGCAGTCAAAGCCGTCGGCCTCGCTGCTGCCGCCGCGGCGGTAAGGCACGCCGAGAAAATTCATCGCACCGATGACGAGGTCAGACGCCGCGTCGCGCACCTGGCGCACAAAGGCCGTGCCTTCGGCGGGCAGGTCCCTGGGCAGCAGGCCTTTTTCTTGCAGCATCTGCATCACGGCGTCGCCGCGGTCGTCGGGGGCGGCCTGCGCGATGCCGGCTGCGGCAAGGAGCAATGCGAGCATCGCAGCGCGCAGCGGGACGCCGCGCGTGAATCGGTGGTGGGT
>JAYUSP010000303.1:0-4842 GCA_043755615.1 Betaproteobacteria bacterium | reverse complement strand
ACCAGGCGCAAGAGATCCTGCAGATGCGCTTGCAGCGCCTCACCGGCCTGGAGCAGGACAAGATCATCGGCGAGTACAAGGAGGTCATGAGCGAGATCGCCGACCTGCTCGACGTGCTGTCCAAGCCCGAGCGCGTGACCACGATCATTCGCGAAGAGCTCGTCGACGTGCGCCAGGAATTTGGCCAGACCAAGGCCGGCGCGCGGCGCAGCCAGGTCGAGCACAACGTGCAGGAGCTCGGCACTGAAGATCTGATCACGCCCACCGACATGGTGGTCACACTCAGCCACACCGGTTACGTCAAGAGCCAGCCGCTCGCTGAATACCGCGCGCAGCGCCGCGGCGGCCGCGGCAAGCAGGCAACGCAGACCAAGGACGACGACTGGGTCGACCAACTCTTCATCGCCAACACCCACGACTGGATTCTGTGTTTCAGCGACCGCGGCCGGGTCTACTGGCTAAAGGTCTGGGAAGTTCCGCAAGGCGGCCGCGCCAGCCGCGGCAAGCCGATCGTCAATATGTTCCCGCTGCAGGCCGGCGAAAAAGTCACCGTCGTATTGCCGCTGACGGGCGAGTTCCGCAGCTTCCCCGCCGACCACTTCATCTTCATGGCCACCGCGCTGGGCACTGTGAAGAAGACGCCGCTGGACGAGTTCAGCAACCCGCGCAAGGCCGGCATCATCGCCGTCAACCTCGACGGAGGTGACCACTTGATCGGCGCTGCGCTCACCGACGGTCACCACGACGTGATGCTTTTCAGTGATGGCGGCAAGGCAGTGCGTTTCGACGAAGGCGATGTGACGCCGCACGGCCGCGCTTCGCGTGGCGTGAAGGGCATGAACCTCGATATCGGGCAGACCGTGATCGCGATGCTGGTCGCCGAAGACGAAACGCAGAGCGTGCTCACGGCGACTGAAAACGGCTACGGAAAACGCACCAGCATCGTCGAGTACACGCGTCACGGCCGCGGCACCAAGGGCATGATCGCGATCCAGCAGACCGGGCGCAACGGCAAGGTCGTCGCGGCGACGCTGGTGCGCCCCGCCGACGAGATCATGCTCATCACCGACAAGGGTGTGCTGGTGCGCACCCGGGTCAGCGAGATCCGCGAACTCGGCCGCGCAACACAGGGCGTGACGCTGATCGCGCTCGATGACGGCACCAAGCTCAGCGGCCTGCAGCGCATCGCAGAAAACGATGCGCCGACGGAGGTGGCCAGCGAGACCACAATCGATCTGACCGGCGACGCTCCACCAGATGCTGCGGCGGACGGCAACGGCGGGGACCCAACATGAAGCGCCCAGCTCTGCCGGTTGCGGCCGCGTTGGTCTGCGCCTGCTTCCTGGCCGCAGCGCAAAGCAACGGCGCCAAGAAGGAGCTCGTGCAAAAAGTGCTCGCCGCCGCGCAGCCCGGCATCGAGACGATGGCCCAGCAACTTGCCGAAGAACCGGCCGCGCGCCTGATGCAGCGCGCCAGCGTCGTGCTCGGCCAGCGGCCGGCCGGCGAGAAGCGCGACGCCATCGCGCGCGAGATCCAGGCCGACCTGAAGAAGTATGTCGACGAAGCGGTGCCGATCGTTCGCGACCGGGCGATCAAACTGTCGCCGACGACGATCGGCACGCTGCTCGAAGAGAAGTTCAGCGAAGATGAGTTGAAGCAGCTGGTGGGCATTCTGGAATCGCCGGTCAACCGCCGCTTCCAGGCCATGAGCGGCGACATGCAGCGCGCGCTCGGCGAGAAGCTGATTGCCGAAACCCGCGCTGCGATCGAACCCAAGGTCCAGGCGCTGGAGCGCTCGATCGCCAACCGGCTTGGCATCGCAACCCCGCCCGCAGCGGCGGCACCCAAGGCCAGCGGGCCGGCGCGCAGGTGAGCGACGAGGCCACCCCGACGAACCCCGCGCTGCTGGCCTTGCGCGAACGCATCGACGCCGTCGATCGCGAGCTGCTCGCGCTGCTCAACCGCCGCTCCGGCCTGTCGCTCGAAGTCGGCGCGTTGAAAAAAAGCGAAGGCTCGGTCGTCTTTCGGCCCGAGCGCGAGGCGCAGGTCATCGACGGCCTGAAAACGATCAATCCCGGCCCGCTGCAAAACGAAAGCATCGCCCCGATCTGGCGCGAAATCATGTCCGCCAGCCGCGCGCTGGAAACCCCGATACGCGTGGCCTATCTTGGCCCGGCAGGCACATTCAGCGAAGAAGCCGCGCTGGGTTTCTTCGGTTCGACGATCCTGCGCCTGCCCTGCGCCAGTTTCGACGAGGTCTTCCACGTCACCGCCACCGGCGCTGCCGACTTCGGTGTCGTGCCGGTGGAAAACTCCACCGAAGGTGTGGTCACCCGCTCGCTCGACCTGTTCTTGCACACGCCGCTGTTCATCGTCGGCGAGACCAGCCTTTTTGTGCGCCACAACCTGCTGCGCCGCGCCGATACGCTGGACGGCATCAGCGCGGTGCTGGCGCATCCGCAGGCTCTGGCGCAATGCAATGCCTGGTTGTCGGCGCATCTGCCGCAGGCCGAGCGCCGGCCGGTGGCCAGCAATGCCGAAGGCGCGCGACTCGCAGCCCTGGACAACAGCCTCGCGGCGATCGCCAGCAGCCGCGCGGCGAGTGAATTTGGCCTGCACGCGGTGGCCCCGGCGATCCAGGACGATGCCCACAACCGCACCAGATTTGCGGTCGTCACCCATCCGCAGCGGCAGCCGGCGCCCAAGGCGTCGGGCCACGATTGCACGAGCCTGGTGGTCTCGGTGACCAACCGGCCCGGCGCCGTGCACGATATGCTCGTGCCGCTGAAAACCCATGGTGTGTCGATGACCCGATTCGAGTCGCGCCCGGCGCGCTCGGGGCAGTGGGAGTACTACTTCTACATCGACCTCGAAGGCCACCCCGACGAGCCGAAGGTCGACGCCGCATTGCGCGAGCTGCGTGGTGTCTGCGCCTTCTTCAAGGTGCTGGGCACCTATCCCGTGGACGTTCACTGACCATGTTCCAGCAACTCGGCCTCATCGGTTGTGGCTTGATGGGCGGCAGCTTTGCGCTGGCGCTCAAAAAGGCCGGCCTGGTCAAGAAGGTCGTCGGCTACAGCAAGTCGCCGTCAACCACCGACCGCGCCAAAAAACTCGGTGTCATCGATGTCGCGGCGGAATCAGCGCTGCTGGCGGTGTCGGGCTCCGACATCGTGCTGCTCGCGGTGCCGGTGTCGGCCACCGAGGCCACGTTCAAGGCCATCCGCCACCTCGTCGAGCCGGGCATCCTGTTCATGGATGTCGGCAGCACCAAGCGCGATGTTGTCGACGCCGCCCGGCGCGCGCTGCACGAACGTGTGGCGTCGTTTGTGCCAGCGCACCCGATCGCCGGCAAAGAGATGTCAGGCATCCAGCATGCCGACGCGGCGCTGTACAACGGGCGCACCGTGATCCTCACGCCGCTGGCGCAATCGGCGCCCGAGCTGGTGCAAAAAGCGACCGACGTCTGGTCGGCGATCGGCGCTCAGGTGCTCAAGATGTCGGCCGAGAACCACGACGCTGCATTTGCCGCCGTGAGCCACTTGCCGCACCTGCTGGCGTTTGCCTATTTCAGCGCCGTCGTCAACCAGCCCGCGGGGCGCGACTTCCTGTCGCTGGCGGGGCCGGGGTTTCGTGATTTCACGCGCATCGCGGCGAGCGACTCGACGATCTGGCGCGACATCCTGATGGCCAACCGCGAAGAGATCCTCAAACAATCGGCGCGCTTCAGGCACACCCTGGACGCGATGGAACTGGTGATGCGTGGTGGCAACCCCGAAGCGCTTGAAGACCTGATCCGCGGCGCCGCTGAGGGCCGCAGCCAGTGGCAGATGGGCGCGCCGCGGACGACGCCGCCGGCGCAGAAATGAAGCTGCGCGCGGCAGCGCGCCGCGGCCCGCTGCGGTGCGCGGCCGGCGCCCGAGCCGGCGCCCGAGCCGGCAACCGATAGCGCAGCGCGGCGCCGATGTTCAAGATCCCCTTCATCGACTTGCCACCGCTGCGTGGCGCCTCTGGCCGCGTGCGCCTGCCAGGGTCGAAAAGCATCTCCAACCGCGTGCTCTTGCTCGCCGGGTTGGCTCAGGGCACGACGGTCGTGCACGACCTGCTCGAATCCGACGACACCCGCGTCATGCTCGAGGCTTTGCAAAAGCTCGGCTGCGGCGTCGCGGCGCACGCCAAGACCTGGCACATCACCGGCATCGGCGGGCGCCTGCAGGTGCACGAAGCGGCGTTGTTTCTCGGCAATGCCGGCACCGCGATGCGCCCGCTCGCTGCGGCGCTGGCCGTGCTCGCTACGACCCAGGGCGGGCGCTTTGATCTGTCCGGCGTGCCGCGCATGCACGAGCGCCCGATCGGCGACCTGGTGGATGCGCTGCGGCCGCTGGGCTGCACGGTCGACGACCTGGGCCAGCCGGGTTATCCGCCACTGCGGCTGCGTGGCGATGCTGGCGGTGTGCTGAACACGGCACAGCCGATCCACGTGCGTGGCGATGTCTCGAGCCAGTTCCTGACCGCGCTGCTGCTTGCGCTGCCGCTGGCGTGTGGCGCGAACGGCGCGTCGAGCCACAGCGCGCCGATCGTGATTGAAGTTGACGGCGAGCTGATCTCCAAACCCTATGTCGAGATCACGCTGAACCTGCTCGCGCGCTTCGGCATCGCGATCCAGCGCGACGGTTTCTCGCGGTTCACGATTCCCGCCGACAGCGCCTACCGTTCGCCCGGGCAGATCCATGTCGAAGGCGATGCGTCGTCGGCGTCCTATTTCATCGCCCTCGGCGCGATCGCCGCGCATGGCGGCGCGCCGGTGCGCATCGACGGTGTCGGCGTCGATTCGATCCAGGG
>JAYUSP010000302.1:0-4843 GCA_043755615.1 Betaproteobacteria bacterium | reverse complement strand
TGGATATCGACGCCGGTATCGACCGCGTCGGTGGCGACACGCAGTTGTATCTCGAACTGCTGCGTCGCCTGCAGCCGTCACTGGCCGGATGGCGCGAGCGCTACGAAGCCGCCAAGGCAACGGCCACCTCAATCGCCGCGGTTCCCGGCAGCGCCGGCCCCGACGACCGGCAGCAGCGCCTGGCGCACGACCTGGCCGGCTTGCTTGGCAGCGTTGGCGCCCAGCGTGGCTGGGAAGCCGCCGCCGCGCTGGAGTCAGCCAGCCGCTGCGACGACCGCGAGTGGCACGACCAGGCCGTCGTCGCGGTCGAAGCCGAGTTGCTCCTGTTGCAGCCGGTCCTCGGCGCCGCGGTCGGGACCGTCGAGCTTTTGGCGGGCTCACAGCCCGCTCGGTTGGAAGGCGCGCGCCGGGCTTCGTGAGGGCTGGCGCCTGGCCGCGCTGCGCAGCCGCCGACGGCCGCCGTACGGGTCAAAGGCGAAACCTCGCAGAGCTCGGCCGGTTCGCGCTTCGCGCCGCCCCACGGCCTCGCAGAGCTCGGCCGGTTCGCCAGGCACAAAACCGTCCTCAGGACGGTTTTGTGTCCGGGCTCACCCCATGTGCAGGCCGCCGTTGCAGGAGAAGTCGGCGCCGGTGGTGAAGCCCGAATCGGGGCAGGCCAGCCAAGCCACGATCGAAGCAATTTCTTCGGGCGTGCCCAGGCGCTTGACAGGAATCGTGGCGACGATCTTCTCCAGCACTTCGGGCTTGATCGCACGGACCATGTCGGTGCCGATATAGCCCGGGCTGACCGTATTCACGGTCACGCCCTTGGCCGCCAACTCCTGCGCCAGGGCCATCGTGAAGCCGTGCATACCCGCCTTGGCCGCCGAGTAGTTGGTCTGCCCGGCCTGGCCTTTTTCGCCGTTTACCGACGAGATCTGGATGATCCGCCCCCAACCTTTTTCGATCATGCCCGGCACGACCTGTTTGGTCACGTTGAACATGCTGTTCAGGTTGGTGTCGATGACCGCCTTCCAGTCATCAGGCGACATCTTCAGGAACATGCGGTCACGCGTGATGCCGGCGTTGTTGACGAGCACATCGACCGCGCCATGCTCGGCCACCGCCTTGGTGAATGCAGCGACGGTCGAATCCCAATCGGCCACATTGCCCACCGACGCGTGGAAGCTGTAGCCCAGCGCCGTTTGTTCGTCGAGCCACTTCTGCCAGTCGCGGCTTGGGCCGCAGCCGGCGATGACGGTAAATCCTTCCTTGTGCAGGCGCTGGCTCATCGCCGTGCCGATGCCACCCATGCCGCCGGTCACGTAGGCTACTTTTTTGCTCATCTTGATCTCCTTGATGCTGATGCTGATGCTGATGCTGATGCTGATGCTGATGCTGATGCTGATGCTGGACTTTAGCGCTCGACCGTCAGGGCCACACCCATGCCACCCCCAATACACAGGCTGGCAATTCCCTTCTTCGCATCGCGTCGAACCATCTCGTGCAGCAGGGTCACGAGGATGCGGCAGCCCGATGCGCCGATCGGGTGGCCGATCGCAATCGCCCCGCCGTTGACGTTGACACGGCTGGTGTCCCAGCCCATTTCCTGGTGCACCGCGCAGGCCTGGGCGGCAAAGGCTTCGTTGATTTCGAGCAGGTCCAGGTCGGTCGGTTTCCAGCCTGCGCGCTCGAGCGCCTTGCGGGCGGCCGGCACCGGGCCCATGCCCATGATCGACGGGTCCAGGCCGGCCGAGGCGTAACTCTTGATGCGTGCGAGCGGTGTCAAGCCCAACTGGTCGGCACGCTTGGCGGTCATCACGACCACGCCGGCGGCGCCGTCGTTCAGGCCCGACGCGTTGCCCGCCGTCACGCTGCCGGCCTTGTCAAACGCCGGGCGCAAGCCGGCCAGGGCTTCGGCATTGGTTTTGCGGTTGATGAACTCGTCAGCCGCGAAGACGATCGGATCGCCCTTTTTCTGGGCGATGCTGAACGGCACGATCTCGTCCTTGAAGCGGCCGGCGTCTTGCGCCGCAGCGGCCTTCTGCTGCGAGGCCAGCGCCAGCGCGTCTTGCGCTTCGCGGCTGATGCCATGTTTTTTGGCCACGTTCTCGGCCGTGATGCCCATGTGGTACTGGTTGTAGACGTCCCACAGGCCGTCAGTGATCATGGTGTCGACCAGCTTCCAGTCGCCCATGCGCTGACCATCGCGCGAGCCCTGCAAGACATGCGGACTCATGCTCATGCTCTCCTGGCCACCGGCGATGACGATCTCGCTGTCACCGTCGCGGATCGCCTGCGCGGCGAGCATCACCGCCTTCAGGCCAGAGCCGCAGACCTTGTTGATGGTCATTGCAGGTACCCCGTTGGGCAGGCCGGCCTTGATCACCGACTGGCGCGCCGGGTTCTGGCCGACACCGGCAGCGAGCACCTGGCCGAGGATGACCTCGCCGATCTGATCGCCACTCAGGCGCGCCCGTTCGAGCAGGCTCTTGATGACCGCCGCGCCGAGTTCGCTGGCAGGGGTCTTGGCGAACGTGCCGCCAAATTTGCCGACGCCGGTGCGGGCGGCGGCGACGATGACGATGTCGGACATCTTGACTTCTCCGTGGTCGATGAGGTGAAACGTTAGCCGTGCAATTTCAGACTCAGGCCGAGGCCTTGGCCTTGACGTAGCGGCCGGGTGCCGGCTCGATGGCATGCCGGTCGCGATTGCCGTAGGCCTTAGGCGCAGCGATCTGTTTGCCGCCATGCGGCGCCAGCCAGGCCGACCAGTCGGTCCACCAACTGCCCGGGTGTTCGGTCGCGCTGTCCAGCCAATCGTCGGCCGACGCGGGGACCGTGGCATTGGTCCAGTAGCAGCGTTTTTTCGCTGCCGGCGGGTTGATCACGCCAGCGATATGGCCCGACGCGCCCAGTACAAACCGACCGGGACCCTTGAGCAACGGCATCGAGCGATAAGCCGCGGCCCAGGGCACGATATGGTCTTCGCGCGAGCCGTAGACATAGACCGGCGCCTTGATTGCGCCGAGGTCGATCTTTTCGCCGCAGACCGTCAGTGCACCGGGCTTCTTGAGCTCGTTCTGCAAGTACGTATGGCGCAGGTACCAGCAGTACATTGGGCCCGGCAGGTTGGTCGAGTCGCCGTTCCAGTAGAGCAGGTCAAACGGCGGCGGGCTTTCACCCTTGAGGTAATTGCCGACGACATAGTTCCAGACCAGGTCGTTCGGGCGCAGGAAGCTGAACGTGGTTGCGAGCTCCTTGCCCTTGAGCAGCCCGGGGCCGCTGGGCGCGCCTGGCCCGATCGTCATCTCGCGCAACTTGACCGAAGCTTCGTCGACGAAGATATCCAGAATGCCGGTGTCGTTGAAGTCCAGCAGCGTCGTCAGCAGGGTCACCGAATGGGCCGGCTGCTGCCCACGCGCCGCGAGCACCGCCAGCGCGGTCGCCAGGATCGTGCCGCCGACGCAGAACCCCAGGGTATTGATCGTCTTGGCACCGCTGATCTGCTGCACAACTTCGATTGCCTTGATCGGCCCCTGGGCGATGTAGTCGTCCCAGGTTTTGTCCTTCACCGACTCGTCGGGGTTGCGCCAACTGACGACAAAAGTGCGGTGCCCTTGGGCGACCGTGTACCGGATCACCGAGTTCTCGGGCTGCAAGTCGAGGATGTAGTACTTGTTGATGCAGGGCGGCACGAACAGCATCGGCCGCTCGTGGATCTTCGCCGTCAGCGGCTTGTATTCGATGAGCTGGAAGAGCTCATTCTCGAAAACGACGGCGCCTTCGGTGGTCGCCACATTGCGGCCAACTTCGAAGACCGACTCATCGGTCTGCGAGACGTGCCCTTTTTGAACATCGCCCCAGAGTTGCTGAAGGCCTTTGACGAGGCTTTCGCCCTTGCTGTCCACCGCGAGCTTGATGGCTTCGGGGTTGGTCGCCAGATAGTTGCTCGGGCTCGCCGCGTCGATCCACTGCTGCACCGCGAAGCGCATCCGCGCCTTGGTCTTGGCGTCGCCCTGCACACCTTCGGCCATCTGCATCAGCGTGCGTGCGTTGAGCAGGTACATCTGCGCGATGTAGGCCGCGGCGGGGTTCGCCGCCCATTCGGCGCCTGCAAAGCGGCGATCCTTGATCGGCGTCGCGGCACCCGGCACGCCGGCGCTGATCGACTGGTTCCACAGCGCGGTGGCGGCTTGCAGATAGTCGCTCTGGAGCGGGTTCATCGAGGTCAGCGCTGACGTTGGCGTGGCGCCGGCGCCCACCGACTTCCAGAACTGGCCGATCTGTTCGAGTGCTGCGCCCATTGTCGGGGCGGCCGCCATCGGGTCGGCTTGGGCGGGCTGGGGCGGTGCTTTCATGGGGTCTCCTGCTGGGGGACTGGGGTGGCTTGGCACCCCTGCCCGGTGAAGTGTGAACTGCTTCACTGTATGATGTTGACCTTACCGCAATATGACATTTGATTTCACATAATAAAGCGGCTTCAAGCACGGCATTCCATCATGCTCATCGTCGCCATTGCCTGGATTTACGTCGTGCTGATGATGGTCATCGCCGAGGCCAACGCCGCAAACGGCAGCCTGCTCGGCGCGTTCTTCACATTCGTGTTGTACGGTGTGTTGCCGTTGTCGGTACTGCTCTACCTGATGTACACACCGACCCGGCGCCGGTTGCGTCGCGCTGCGGACGCAGCCGAAGTCGCCGCCGCACAGCGCCGGGCACCGCCGTCAGCCGACGAGACAGACCCCGGCCGCGAGTCGCCCGGTGACACCGTCGCGCCGGAACGAAAAGAAATTTGACGCCTCAGCCACGGTGCACCAGACGCCACCACTGACTGCGATCGCCCCGGCGCGTTGAAGCTGCA
>JAYUSP010000301.1:0-4857 GCA_043755615.1 Betaproteobacteria bacterium | reverse complement strand
GGCCCTGCGTGTCCCACAACCAGCAGCCTCGGCCGTGCGACAACGCCACGGGCAAGCGGCCGTAGGTGTTCATCACATGCGGCATCGGGCCAAGGCTGGCGTGGACGACGGCGGGGTCGGGTGCGTTCATCGACGGTTTCCTTGTGGGTCGTGTGGGTCGCTGCAAAGCCGGTCGGCGACGTTTCGGTCACGCCCGGCGGGGTTCGATTCTAAAGGGGGGTGACCCCGGTGCCGATGTAGCGGTTGACGCCATCCACCCAGGCACGCCCCATGCATGCTGCAACGCAACACAGCACAATCATGCCCGCGCCGGCCGTTATCGGCCTGCGCCGCCTGCCCGCGGACGATCGGGCGGGCCTGTGCGCCCGGCCTCCCTTGATGACCACCCAAAAGCCCCGTCAGTACTACATCCAGGGCCTCACGCTCGAAGGCCGAACCTTCAGGCCCAGCGACTGGGCCGAGCGGCTGGCCGGCGCGATGTCCAGTTTCCGCCCCGGCGGCGGCAAGGGTGGCATCGGCTCCTTCATCGGCTATTCGCCCTACTGCGTGCCGCAGGTGATCGACGGCGTGAAATGCGTGCTGGTGAACGAAGCGCTGCGGGGCATCGAGCCGATGGCCTGGGACTTCGTGATGAACTTCGCCCGCGACAACCAACTGCAAGTGGCCGAGGTCTGTGTACTGCCGGACGCCGATTCGGCGCGCAAGCAGTAGCGCCGGGCCGCGGGCCGTGGGCGCTGCCACCGCAGGCGGGCCCTGAAACGACAAAGGGCCCGCCGAAGCGGGCCCTTGTTGCATTTGCAGCGACTGGGATCAGGCAGCCAGTGCGAGCGCCTTGACCTTGGCCGACAGGCGGCTCTTCAGTCGGGCGGCCTTGTTCTTGTGGAACACACCCTTGTCGGCGACCGAGTCGATGACGCTCTGGGCGGTCTTGAAGATCTCGACGGCCTTGGCCTTGTCGCCGCCGGTGACGGCCTTCTGGACGTTTTTCACGACGGTGCGGAAACGCGAACGCAGCGCGGTGTTGGCGGCGTTGAGCACCACGTCCTGGCGGGCGCGCTTGCGGCCCGAGGCGAGGCGGACGGTTTTTTTCTTGGCTTTGGACGAGGTGGCCATGGACTACTTGATAAGGGTCGCGGAGGGGAGCGTGTTGGATAGCGCAATGACGATCGCGGAAAGTGTCGCAAACGCGATGAGCAAAGACTGTCGAGTATAACACCCCGATGAACCTGCTCAAGGCGGCGACGACCGTCTTCCTCTTCACCCTGGCGTCGCGGGTCACCGGTCTGGTGCGCGACCAGTTGATGGCCGCGGGCTTTGGCGCCAGCGCATTGACCGACGCCTTCAACGTCGCCTTCCGGATCCCGAACCTGCTGCGGCGGCTGTTTGCCGAAGGCGCATTTTCGCAGGCCTTTGTGCCGCTGCTGGCCACCACCCGCGCCGCCGAAGGCGACGAGGTCACCCACCGGCTCGTCGACGCGGTGGCCACGGTGCTCTTCTGGGCGCTGCTGCTGACGGTGGCGATCGGGGTCATCGGCGCGCCGGTCATCGTCTGGCTGATGGCTTCGGGCTTGGCGGCGTTCGACCACGCGGTTTTCATGACCCGCGTCATGTTCCCCTACATCGCCTGCATGTCGCTCGTGGCGCTGGCCGCCGGGGTGCTCAACACCTGGCGGCGTTTTGCGCTGCCGGCGGCAACCCCGGTGCTGCTAAACCTGAGCTGGATCGCGGCCGTGATCTGGCTTGCGCCGTGGTTTGCCACTCAAGGCATCGAGCCGATCTACGCGCTGGCGGTCGGCGTGATGGTCGGTGGGCTGCTGCAACTGGCGCTGCAAGTGCCGGCACTCAAGCGCATCGGCATGCTGCCGCGCATCGGCCTGGCGCCGGGTGCGGTGCGCGCCGCCTGGTTGCATCCGGGTCTGCGCCGCGTGTTGAAAAACATGGCGCCGGCCTTGCTGGGCGTCTCGGTGGCGCAGGTCTCGCTGCTCATCAATACCCAGATCGCGTCGCATCTTGCAGTCGGCGCAGTGTCCTGGCTGACCTATGCCGACCGGCTGATGGAGTTCCCGTCGGCGCTGCTTGGCGTGGCCATCGGCGTCGTACTGACGCCGCAGTTGTCGGCGGCGCAGGGGCGGGGCGACGCCGTCGCGTATGCCGCGATGCTCGACTGGGGCCTGCGTCTGGTGCTGCTGCTCGCCGCACCCTGTGCGATCGCGCTCATCGTCTTTGCGCAGCCGCTGGTCGCAGTGCTTTTCCACTATGGCCGCTTCAGCGCGAATGATGTCGCGCAGACGGTACCGGCGGTGATGGGCTGGGGTGTCGGCCTGCTCGGCATCGTCGCCGTCAAGGTGCTGGCGCCGGGCTTCTATGCGCGCCAGGATGTGCGCACGCCGGTGCGCATCGCAATCGTGGTGTTGGTCGTGACCCAACTGCTCAACCTCGCGCTCGTGCCCTGGCTGGGTTTTGCCGCGCTGGCGCTGTCGATCGGCCTCGGCGCGTTGCTCAACGCCGCCTGGCTGCTGCTTGGGTTGCTCAAGGCGGGTGCCTACCGGCCGGCCGCTGGCTGGCTGGGTTTTGGCCTGCGTGTGCTGCTCGCCTGCATCCTGCTCGGCGGCGCGCTGGCCTGGGCCGCGCAGGGTATCGACTGGATCGACCTGCAGCCGCGTTGGGCGCTGCGCGCGGGCCTGATGGCGGCGGTGTTGGGCGCTGTCGCGCTGCTGTATTTCGGGCTGCTGATGGCGCTCGGGATCAACCTGCGGCAGTTCTCGCGCCGGGGAACTTAAACTCGGGTCTATGCCGCTGCAAGACCACGACGCCGGGTGACCGCCTTGCACTTCAAAGCCCCCACCGCGCTGGAATATTTTGCCGCGCTGGTGGCCGACGACGGCGGGTTCTCGCTGCTCGAAGCCGCGATCACCGTCGGCCAGGACGAAGCGCCGACGCTCGACTCGCAGACCCTGCTGATCCAGATCGACGCTCTGGCGGCGCGCCTCAAACAGCGCCTGCCGCAGGACGCGCCGCCGCTGCAGCGCTTGCGCACACTGAACCGCTACTTCTATACCGAGCTGGGGTTTGCCGGCAATGTCAACGACTACTACGATCCGCGCAACAGCCTGATCCACGAGGTGCTTGCAACAAGGCGCGGCATCCCGATCACTTTGGCGCTGCTCTATGTCGAATTTGCCCAGCAGGCCGGCCTGACGGCGCGTGGCGTCAGTTTCCCCGGCCACTTTCTGGTCAAGGTACGCATGCCGCGTGGCGAGGTGATCGTCGACCCCTTCACCGGCCAGTCGCTGTCGCGCGAAGACCTCGACGAGCGCCTGGCGCCTTACCGTCGCCAGCGTGGGCTGGTGGGTGACTTCGAAGCGCCGCTCGGGCTTTTCCTGCAGGCCGCGGCACCCCGCGACGTGCTCGCGCGGCTGCTGCGCAACCTGAAGGAAGTGCACCGCACCGCGCAGGATTGGGGCCGCCTGATCGCCGTCCAGCAGCGCCTGGTGATCCTGCTGCCACAGGCCTGGGACGAGCGGCGCGACCGCGGCCTGGCGCTGGCCGAGCTTGGCGCCGACGAAGCCGCGGCGCTGGACCTGGCTGCCTACCTTGAGCATTGTGCTGACGCCGATGACGCGCCGGCGGTGCGTGATCGCCTGCGCGCGCTCACCGGTGCCGACCGCGCCGAGCCGGGGCGTCGCCGGCCGCGCCAGCCGCGTCTGCACTAGGGCGCCAACGGCAGCATGAGCAGCATCTCACCGGCCCAGCGCCGCACCCTCAGTTGGCTCGCCATCGCCGCGGCGGCGGTGGTTTTGCTCTGGCTGCTGGCGCCGGTGCTGACGCCGTTTCTGGTCGGCGCGATCCTCGCCTACGCGCTGCACCCGGCGGTTGAGCGGCTGGCGGCGCGGCGGCTGCCGCGGCTGCTGGCGGTGCTTGTCGTCGAGGTCGGCGCGATCTTCGCGCTGCTGGCGCTGATGCTGCTCATCGTGCCGATCCTGTCGAAAGAAATCCCGCTGCTAAAGGCGCAGATTCCGCTGCTCGCCGACAAATTGAACCAGACCGTCGCACCCTGGCTCGCCGCACAGGGCATCACGCTGGCGCTGGACGTTGCGAGCATCAAGGCCTTTGTCGTCAAGTACCTCGACGCCAATATCGAGGAATGGCTGGCCACCGCACTCAGCTCGGCGCGCATCGGCGGCAGCTTCGTGCTGGCCATCGTCGGCAATGCGATCCTGGTGCCGGTGGTGCTGTTTTACCTGTTGATGGACTGGCCGCGGCTGGTCGACCGTGTGCAGGCCCTGATGCCGCCGCGCCTGCGCGATGCCGTGATCGGCTTCCTCGATGAGTGCGACGGCGTGCTCGGCCAGTACCTGCGCGGGCAGTTGCTGGTGATGTTGGTGCTGGCGGTGTATTACGCCGCAGCCTTGATGCTCGCCGGTTTCGAGCTTGCGCTGCCGGTGGGTGTGTTCACCGGGCTGGCGGTTTTCATTCCCTACCTCGGCTTCGGTCTCGGCCTGGCCCTGGCGCTGCTCGCCGGCGTGCTGCAGTTCGCCAGTCTGTATGGCCTGCTGGCGGTGGCGCTGATCTACGGCGTTGGCCAGTTGGTAGAGAGCCTGGTGCTGACGCCGCGCCTGGTCGGCGAGCGCATCGGCTTGAGCCCGCTGGCGGTGATCTTTGCATTGCTCGCTTTTGGCCATCTGTTCGGCTTTGTCGGCATCCTCGTCGCGCTGCCGCTGAGCGCGGTTGCGCTGGTCGCCTTGCAGCGCTTGCAGCGGCTGTATCTCGGCAGCCGCCTGTTCACCGGATGAAGCAGGTCCCGCTGGCGCTGGCGCCCGAGCCGCTGAGCACTTTCGAAGCCTACCTGCCCGGGCC
>JAYUSP010000300.1:0-4858 GCA_043755615.1 Betaproteobacteria bacterium | reverse complement strand
TCATCACCACCACGTCGGCCGCTTCCATCGCGGTGTCGGTGCCGGCCGCGCCCATCGCCACGCCGATGTCGGCCTGCGCCAGCGCCGGGGCATCGTTGATGCCGTCTCCCGTCATCGCGGTCGGGCCATGCTTGGCCTGCAGCGCCTTGATCGCCTGGAGCTTGTCCTCGGGCAACAGATTGCCACGCGCTTCGTCGATGCCGGCTTCGTGAGCTATTGCCGACGCCGTGGCCTGGTTGTCGCCGGTCAGCATCACCGGCGTGATGCCCAGCGCCTTCAGCGACGCCACGGCCTCGCGCGACGACGCCTTGATCGCGTCTGCCACCGCATACAGTGTCAGCACACCAGAGGCCGAAGCCAGCAGCGTGACCGTGCGTCCTGCCTCCTCATGCCCCTTCAGCGTCGCCTCCAACGCAGGCGAGCACTGCCCACGCTCCTCGATGAGCCGGTGGTTGCCGAGCACATAGTTGATACCGTCGACATCGGCCTGCACGCCACGGCCGGCCAGTGCCTTGAAGCCGCTGACCTGCAACGTCGAGGGTTTGAGTCCCTGAGCGATGGCCCGCGACACCGGGTGATCGGAATGTCCGGCCAGCGCGGCGGCCACGCTCGCCACCTGAGCGGCATCGGCGGCTGCGTCGATCACCTGGCTGGCGACGAGTTTGGGCTTGCCCTCGGTGATCGTGCCGGTCTTGTCGAGCGCAATTGCCTTGAGCTTTCGAGCGCCCTCAAGGTAGATGCCACCCTTGATCAGGATGCCGCGACGGGCTGCCGCCGCCAGGCCGCTGACGATCGTGACCGGCGTCGAGATGACCAGCGCGCAGGGGCAAGCTATGACCAGTAATACCAACGCCTTGTAGATCGCCTGCATCCAGGTCCAGTCCAGCAACCACGGCCCGAGCAGCGCAACCGCCAACGCGACAACAAAAACCGCTGGCGTATAGACCGCGGCAAAGCGATCCACAAAGCCCTGGGTCGGCGCGCGCGTCCCCTGCGCCGCCTCCACCGCGTGGATGATGCGCGCCAGCGTCGAGTTCGAAGCCAGCGCCGTGACCTTGAATTCAAACGTGCCGGTCTCGTTGATCGTGCCTGCGAAGACCGGGTCGCCCACGGCCTTGTCCACCGGGATGCTCTCGCCTGTCACCGGAGCCTGGTTGATGCTGGAATTGCCTTCGGCGATCACACCGTCCATCGGCACGCGTTCACCAGGGCGCACGCGCACGACGGCGCCGAGCGCGACCGACGCGACCTGCACGTTCAACCAGGTGCCATCGGCCTGGCGCACCGCCGCTTCCTCTGGCGCCATCTCAAGCAGGCCCTTGATCGCGTTGCGGGCACGGTCGACGGCGCGCGCCTCGATGGCCTCGGCGATGGCGTACAGGGCCATCACCATTGCTGCCTCGGGCCACTGGCCGATCACGAATGCGCCGGTGACCGCGACCGTCATCAAGGCATTGATGTTGAGACGGCCATGGCGCAGCGCGGTCAGACCCTTCTTGTAGACATCGAAGCCGGCAAGCCAGATGGCGGCGGCCGACACGGCCAGTCCCGCGCCCTTCCACACCTGCGTGTCCGGCGCGAAGAAGCCCAGCAATTCGGCGCCGACGGCCAGCAACAGTGCCCCGCCCAGACGCCAGGCGGTGGCCGATCCGGCCCCGTGCTCATGATCGTCCTCGGCCCGGTGTGCGGCGCCTGTCGAACTCGCACTGGGGTCAGGCAACGGCCGCGGATCGAAGCCCGCCTTGCGGATGGCGGCGACGGCATGTTCGACGGCGGCTGCGGGCGCGTCGATGGCCAGCGTGCGTTGGCCGAGCTGAAATGTCAGCGCCCGAATGCCGTCAATGCCGTCGACAGAACGTCGGATCTCCGATTCCTCGCTGGCGCAGTCCATCGTGGGCACGCGGAAGCGGGACCAACCCTTCGCGTTTGCGCCTTCCACGGCCGTCGCCTGCGGGCGGGCATCGGTTTGGCATGCGCCGCAGTGGTCTACTGTGGCGGCCTTGACCGCGTTCAATGGGGGGCTTTCGATACTTGTTTTGTTCGTGCTCACGACGCTTCCTTTGGCTTGTGGCTGCGATTGAAAACCCTGTAGCCGGTGTAGAGTCAAGTCCCGGACGACAAGAGGGCTTCGGCATGCGCATTGGCAATCTGGCCGAGGTGACCGGCACCCCGGTCGAGACGATCCGCTTCTACGAACGCGAGGGCTTGCTCCCGACCGCGCCGCGCACTGAAAACAACTACCGCCTGTACACCGCAGCGCATGCCGATAGGCTGGTTTTCATCCGCCATTGCCGCAACCTGGACATGGCGCTGGACGAGATTCGGTCGCTGCTGCGCCTGCGTGACGCGCCGTCACAGGACTGTGGGGAGATCAATACCGTGCTCGACGAACACATCGGGCATGTCGGCCAGCGCATCCGCGAACTGCGCGCGCTGGAGAAGGATCTGACATCCCTTCGTGCCCGCTGCAGCGCGCCGAACGCCATCGAAGCATGCGGCATCCTGAATGAGCTTGACGGCGCTGCGAGCCATGGCAATTCGGCTGCGCCGCACCGGCACATTCGCGGCGCGCACTGATCCGGTCATTTCGTAACTTGTTTGATGGAACGAACTACTGGCCGCAGCGGCGCCGCAAGTTGGCGGGACTCCGCGGCGTCGCCGCGTTCAAGGCGACAGTTGCTGCCCCCGGTCCAGCCAGTGCCGATCAGCTCGACGAAGACCACCTCGTCTGCGGCTCCGGCGATGTCCAGGCTGGCCGAGCCCTCCGGCCAGGTCTTGCCGGAATCCGGCTCGAAACGCATCGCATCGGCTTCGATCGCGTCGGATGGAATCGGCCCTGGCGTGCAGGTGAGCGTCGGGCGATAGCTCTTGCCGATGCGGAAGCGATTGGTGCCGTCCGCGTTTGCCGGCCGCAGCGGCTTGGTCATGCGGCCTATCGTCACCAGAGTGGGCCCGCTGGCGGCAAGCAGCGTGGCACGACGACGAGTGAAGGTCATGGGCGCGGTCCCTTCGGTGCAGTGGCGGTGAACATGTGTTCGGCGGCGAGGAATGTGGTCTTGCACAGCAGCGCCGCCCACGACGTAGGCCAGTTGCCCGTCGAGGGCAGGGCGCGAATGTGCGCGACGCTCATGCCGGAAACGCGGCTTACTTCAACGTGAACCGCGCGGCGACTGCCGGCTTGCCGTTCAGCGCCACGTCAGCCAGCACCTTGGTGCCGGCGCCGACCTTGAAGCTGCCCTTGGCTTCGAGTTTGTCGCCGGTCAGCGCCAACGCTGCCTCTGTCTTGTCGTTGCCGTTGAACACCGTGACCTTGCCAGTGGCACTGGTCAGCTTCATCGGCTTGCCGTGATCACTGAGGTGTATGACGATCAGCTCGGGCTTGGCGACAAGTTCCATGTCGCCTACTTTGGTTTCTACAACGACGCCACCATGCTTGGGTTTGTGGTCTTCGGCGGCGAAGGCGGGCGCGGCCGCGGCCGCGGCGGCGGCGATCAGGAGAGTGGTGAGAAGTTGCTTCATCGTGATTCCTTGGGGGGGTTGAAAAACGGGTGCTGTCAGTGGATAGGCGTCGCGCTGACCACATCGATGACGGTGATCCAGCCCGCCACCGCCTGACCGGTTCGGCCGGCCGCCATCAGTGCGGCCGAGAGGGCCTCGACCTCGCCGTCCTCGCACAACAGTTCCAGCTTGTATTCGTTGATCACTTCGTCGCCGAGGTCCATCGAGTAGTGCTTCTCGTCGCTGTCCAGCGAAAGCAACGAGCCCTTGACGATGTAGACCGCCAGGTTATGGCGGCGGCCAACGCGGGCGCCGCCCCAGGCCGGGCTGTCCTTCAGTGCCGCGATCACGTCGGCGATGCGGCTGCGATGCACGTAGGCCTTGATTTCTTTCATGACGACTCCTGGGTGGGTTGCGGTAGCGCGACGGCTTGGGGTTGTTCGGCGTCTTCTTCGGCCGCGTCACGGGCGCGCTGCTTGGCCTCGGCGCGCGACTCCGACCATTCGTAGATCAGCGGCAGCAGCAGCAGGGTCAGCAGAGTCGAGGTAATCAAGCCGCCAATCACCACGGTGGCCAGCGGGCGCTGGGTCTCGGCACCGACGCCCGTGGAGATCAGCATCGGCACGAGGCCGAGAATCGCGACCGAGGCCGTCATCAGCACCGGCCTCAGGCGCATCGCGGCGCCCTGTCGCACGGCGTCGCGGATCGACAAGCCTTGCTTGCGCTGGTCGTTGAGGAACGAGACCAGCACGATGCCGTTGAGCATTGCCACCCCGAATACCGCGATGAAACCGATCGCCGATGGCACCGACAGGTACTGCCCGGTGATGAACAACCCGACGATGCCACCGATGATCGCGAACGGCACGTTGGCGATGATCAGCGTAGCGTGGCGCACCGAGTTGAACGCGGTGTAGAGCAGGATGAAGATGAGCCCGATCGTCAGCGGCACGATGATGCCCAGCCTTTCCATCGCACGTTGCTGGTTCTCGAAGGCGCCGCCCCATTCCACCCAGTACCCGGTCGGCATCTTCACCTTCGCCTGGATCGCGGCGTTGGCGTCCTTGACGAAGCTGTCGACGTCGCGCCCTTGCACGTCCATCTGCAGCACGGCGTAGCGCTGCAAGGCCTCGCGGCGCACGAAGGTGTAGCCCTCGGCGAGCTCGATCGTCGCCACCTGGGAGAACGGCACGATCGCGCCTTCGGAGGTGCGGATCGGAATGGCGGCGATGGCCGACGGGCTGTTGCGGAACTCCTCTGGCAGTCGCACTGAAATGTCGAAGCGGCGTGTGCCGTCGATCAGCGTCGAGACCGTCTCGCCGCCGATGCCGGCCTGCACGATGCCTAAGATGTCGTCGAC
>JAYUSP010000299.1:0-4861 GCA_043755615.1 Betaproteobacteria bacterium | reverse complement strand
GCTTCACGCTGTAGTCGATCTCTGCGGCCTGGTCCTCGACCAAGGCTTCCATGTGCGAGGCCAGGTTCTCGGCGGGCAAGGTCAGCCAGGCTTCGGATTCCGGGCCGTCGCGCTCGATGGTTGCCCCGGCCTTTTGGGCCAAGGCCAGCATGGCGTGGTTTTCGCTCAAGGCATGGATCATCAAGGCCTGCACACCTCGGTTTCGGGCATGCAGTGCGGCGTGGTCAAACAGCCGCGCGCCATAGCCTCGGGCACGTGCTGGCAAGGCCACCGAGACGCCGAACTCCGCAGCAGCTGGGTGCGCGGGCGTGGCCGCCAAGTAGGCCAGGTGGGCGGTGGCCACCAATTCGAGGTGGCGATTGAAGACACCGAAGACTTCGTCGTGCTCGAAATTGATGGCCTGAACATAGCGCTCGATCTGGGCGTCGGAGGCGGCAAACCCGAAACGCAGGTACCGATCGTTGGCGCTCAAGGCTTGCAAGTGCTTGATGATCCGGGGCCGATGGCGTGGCGCCAGCGAGCGCACGGGGATCCACCTGAACGGCGCGACCGGCGCCGGTGCAGCGGGCGCCAAGGCACCCCAGAGCGGCGCCATTGCGGGGCCGATGCCCGCTTCAAGATGAGCTTCCATTCGGTCTTTCTAAGTGATAACCCTGATCTTAGGCCTGCCATTTAGACTGCGCTCCCGGTCGCTTGGGCCCTCAAGTCTCGCCTCCGGGCTTTATGCCTGCCGAATTTGCTACACTCCTGGGTTCACCCGTTAACGGCGAGGTGAAAAAGCGTGTCGACAAAGGCCCAGCCGATGTCGCCGCTTTGCCTGAGAGGCCGCCTTCACGAGCGGCGCCGAAGGTCAAGCAGCGCTTCTAGCAGCCGTGTTTGTGTCGGGTTTGCGCCCGGCACGCAAATCTCAAGCGAGACCCTCATGAAGACCTTCAGCGCCAAACCGGCTGAGGTGGTGCATGACTGGTTTGTGATTGACGCCACCGATAAGGTGCTCGGACGTGTTGCCAGCGAAGTGGCACTCCGGTTGCGCGGCAAACACAAGGCCATTTACACGCCTCACGTCGATACCGGCGATTTCATCGTCATCGTCAACGCCGAAAAGATCCGCGTCACTGGCGCCAAAGCCACCGACAAGATCTACTACCGGCACTCGGGCTACCCCGGCGGCATCACCGCCACGTCCTTCAAGGACATGCAGGCCCGCCACCCCGGCCGCGCGATCGAGAAGGCCGTCAAGGGCATGCTCCCGAAAGGCCCGCTCGGCTACGCGATGATCAAGAAGCTCAAGGTGTACGCTGGTGCCACGCACCCGCACACCGCGCAGCAGCCCAAGACGCTGGACCTCTGAGGACGACGCGAATGATCGGACATTGGAACTACGGTACCGGACGCCGCAAATCGTCGGTGGCCCGGGTCTTCATGAAAAAGGGCAGCGGCAAGATCGAAGTCAACGGCAAGACCGTCGACGAGTATTTTGGCCGCCAGACCTCGATCATGATCGTCAAGCAGCCGCTGATGCTCACTGCCAACGGCGAGACCTTCGACATCAAGTGCAACGTGCATGGCGGTGGCGAATCAGGTCAGGCCGGCGCGGTGCGCCACGGCATCACGCGCGCGTTGATCGACTATGACGCGGCGCTGAAACCGCCGCTGAGCCAGGCCGGCTTCGTGACGCGCGACGCGCGCGAAGTCGAACGCAAGAAAGTCGGCTTGCACGGCGCGCGCCGTCGCAAGCAGTTCAGCAAGCGCTGACCAGCTCCAGGGTGTGGGCCGTTTGGCCCGCACCCGGCAGCCCACCATGCGCTGGAAGCTGTTGCGCCGCCGCCTGTCGGTGAGCGCACCCCGAATGATCGTTCGCAGCCACCTGCCCTGGCCTCTGCGCTGGGCGGCGGTGGGCGTGATGTTCGGTTTCTCGGCGGCGCTGGCGCTGTGGGCATTCGAATTTGGCAAGGACATCGCCGGCCTGGATGGCGACGCCAAGGCCGAGCTGGCGCGTTTGCGTGTCGAGGTCAGCGCGCTGCGCGAGGCCGGCGAGCGTGCGACCTCGGTGGCCAATACCGCGGACAGCCTGCTGCGCACCGAAAGCGCGGCGCAGGAGCGTCTGGCGCAGACCGTGCGCCAGCTTGAGAGCGAAACCGTCAGCCTGAAAGCTGACCTCGGTTTTTTCGAGCGCCTGATGCCGGCGGCCGGCGACGGCCTGGTGATTCGCGGGCTGCAGGCCGAGGCCAAGGCGGCGGGGCAGTTGCGCTGGCAGATGCTGGTCATGCAGAGCGGCAAGGATGTGCCCGAATTTTCCGGCCGTTACGAGGTCCACGCCACCGGCAGCTTGGCCGGCAAGCCGTGGACGCATACGATGCCGGGCGGCGCGCGCGAGATGAAGCTGCGTCAGTACGCCAGGATCGAAGGCATGATCGACCACCCCGCCGAGGCCGTGGTCAAGACCGTGCAGGTCAGGGTCATCGACAACAAGGGCAGCGTGCGCGCGACACAGACCGTGCGCCTGTAGGCCCATCAACGAAAGCCCAGCACCATGTTTTGGACGCAGAAAAAGGCGCCGCCGATCCGCTCACTGATCGGTGAAGGCACGGTGCTGCGCGGCCATGTGCAGTTCCATGACGGCCTGCGTGTCGACGGCGAGGTTTTTGGCGACATCACACCGGCCGGCGGCGACAACAGCATCGTCGTCGTCAGTGTCAAAGCCAGGGTGCATGGCAGGGTCAAGGCCCGGCATGTGATCATCGGCGGCGAAGTGCTCGGGCCGATCGACTCCGATGGCCTGGTCGAATTGCAGCCGACGGCGCGGATCGTGGGGGATATTCGCTACGAAGCGCTTGAAGTCCACCCGGGTGCCACAATAGAAGGTGAATTGCGGTCCCTCAAAAGCGCCGACAAACCGGCGCTGGTGCTGGCGGCCTCGAACAGCGCCTGACCTCCAGAGTGAGGCCGACCATTTCTGAGAATCAAGACAGGAGCCCGATATGAATGCCGTTGCCCAAACTCAAAGCCCGAGCGTTGCTGACATGCCAGTGCCGTTGGTTTTTACCGACAGCGCAGCAGCCAAGGTCAAGGACCTCGTCGACGAAGAAGGCAACCCGGATCTCAAACTGCGCGTCTTTGTCCAGGGCGGCGGCTGCTCGGGTTTCCAGTACGGCTTCACCTTCGATGAAGTCGTGAACGACGACGATACGCAGATGGACAAAAACGGCGTCTCGCTGCTGATCGATTCGATGAGCCTGCAATACCTGCTCGGCGCCGAGATCGACTACAAAGAAGACCTGCAGGGCGCGCAGTTCGTGATCAAGAATCCGAACGCGTCGACGACCTGCGGCTGCGGTTCTTCGTTCTCTGCCTGAGTCGGGTCGAGACCCACCACCAGCCGCCTGCGGGCGGCTTATTTTTGTGGTGCGCCGCGGGCCTGATCAGCCCGCCGGATACAGCGCGCCGAGCACCCGCGGCCCGGCGGCGCCGGTCACTGTGGCCAAATTGCCGGGCCGGCGCGCGACAAAGGCTTGGGCCAGCCAGGCGAAGGCCAGCGCTTCGACTTGGGTAGGCGGCACACCGGCGCTGGCGGTCGTCGACACCGCCACCGCAGGCAGCAGCGCGCGCAGGCGCGCCATCAGGTGGTCATTGAAAGCACCACCCCCACAAACGTACAGCGTTTCAGTCGCCGCGCCGTGCTGTGCCAGTGCATTCACGGCAGCGACCACGGTCAGCTCGGCCAGCGTGGCCTGAACGTCCTGCGGCGCCGGTGGCGACGGCAGACCGGCCAGCATGGCATTCAGCCACTCTCGGTGAAACAGGTCGCGCCCGCTGCTCTTGGGGGGCGGCTGCTGGAAAAATGGCTTGTCGAGCAGGCGTGCGAGAAGCGTGTCGTCGACGCGGCCGCCCGCCGCCCAACGCCCGCCGTCGTCCAGCGGGGCGCTCAAGTGTTGCCCGCACCACAGGTCCAACAACACATTGCCCGGGCCGCAATCAAAACCGGTCACCGGCGCGTCACTGGCGGGCAGCAGCGTCAGGTTGGCGATACCACCGAGGTTGAGGACGGCCACCACTTTGTTCGGTTTCCCGAAGCGTGCCGCGTGGAAGGCCGGCACCAGCGGCGCGCCCTGGCCGCCAGCAGCCAGGTCTCGGCTGCGCAGGTCACAGACAACGTCGATGCGGCTCAGTTCGGCAAGCAAGGCGCCGTTGAGCAACTGGCACGTATAACCGTGGCCGTCGAACAATTGCGGCCGATGCCGCACCGTCTGGCCGTGGGCGCCGATCGCGGTGACCGCGGTGACCGCGCGGGCGGCCTCAGGCGCGGCTTCGAGTAGGTCGTGCACAACCGCGGCGTAACAACGCGCGACGGCGTTGGACGCCAGCGCTGCGCGATGCAGTTCGTTGTCGCCGGGCTGGTTCAGACGCAGCAGCTCTGCGCGCAGTGGTCCTTCGTAAGGCCGGTGTCGGTGCGCCAGCACGAGCGGGTTGCCGGTGACAGGAAAGTCCGCGAGCACGCCGTCGACCCCGTCCATCGAGGTGCCCGACATCAGGCCGATGAACAGCGGCATCGAAGCCGGCGCCGCCGCGGCTACTCGAAGCTGGCGCGGGCGCCGCCGATCGATTCGGCAACGTCGAGCTTGACCTGCACCGCCTGTGCCACTTCGGCGAATCGGCTCTTCGCCGCCGGGTCGAGCACGATCGGCTCGGAGGCCTTGGCGATCTTCAGCGGGTCCTGGTGCACGCCGCCGACGCGAAACTCGAAATGCAGGTGCGGCCCGGTCGCCCAGCCGGTGGCACCGACTGCGCCGATGCGCTGGTTCTGATCGACCCGCTGGCCCTGGCGCACGTCGACGCGGCTCAGGTGCGCAAAAACCGTCGT
>JAYUSP010000298.1:0-16187 GCA_043755615.1 Betaproteobacteria bacterium | reverse complement strand
TGATTTGACTTGCGCGAGGCCCGTAGGTCTCCACTACAAGGCGAGTTCTGTTGTGGTCTGTTTGGCCTGCGCGGCGCTGATCTTCGGCGGTGGCTGACTTGGCAAGCACAGCCGCAACTGATCCAGCAGGATGCGATGTTCGGCCTCGGGCTGCGTGTAGCGCGACAGCGTCAACTCGCGGCCATCGCTGGTGGGCAGGTGCACGTCCACCATCTGCATGGTTCTGAACTTGGCGATGACTTCGCGCGGTGCTGTGCCGCCGGCGACCGTGCGCAGCTTGGCCTTCAACGTGACCTGTAGGCAGTAGGCCAAGAAGGCCACGAAGATGTGGGCCTCGATGCGCTCTTCGGTCTTGTGGAAGATCGGCCGGATGGCCAGGTCGTGCTTGATCTCCTTGAACGCCTGCTCGACCTCGGTGAGCTGGATGTAGAAGGTCCACAGCGTCTGGGGCTGCTGCGCCGTGAGGTTGGTGCGCAGCAGGTAGCGCCCTTTTCTGCGCCGCACCTGGCGCAGCCAGTCGCGGTTCAGGCTGAACTCCATCCTTCGCCCAGCTGACCTTCACGAGGCTCGCCGTACGGCCGGCGTCATGCTTGGCCGCACCCAGCTTCATCAGCAATTGATCACGCGTGAGGCTCTGGCCTTGCAGCGCCTTCAAACGCTCGATGTAGCGGCGCAGCCGCTTGCTGCGCATGGCGCGCTCCTTGTCGATGCGCGCATCGCTCTGCGCCAGCACGTACACGTCCTCCTCGGTGGCCAGTCGCTTGGCTGGCGCTCACGCCGGCCAGCCGGGTGAACCAAAAGCGCATGAAGTCGCGCTGTTCGAGCAAGGCGGCGGGGATCATCGGCAGGCGCCGATTTTGCCCGGCCAATCTGCCCGATCGATGTGCCCGGCCCGATGCGCCGCGCCAATCGCGCAGACCGTCCCAGAAAGAGCACAGGGGCCCGAAAGCCCCTGTGGGTAGCGACGTGCGTCACGTGCGCTGAGCGCCAGCCGGATCACCGGCCGGCGTGCCACGCCGATTACTGCCGCTGCTGAATCCCGGCGATCGCCCAGGCGTTGCTGTCGTCGTCGGGTTTGCTCAGGTGCCAGATCTCATCAAATGCCGTCGGCGTGGTGTCTTTTTCTTCGCGCACCAGGCCGTGGAAACGCACGCTGACGATGGCGCGGCCGTTTTCCTGCGCGAAGTCGATGACCTCGGCGTCGACCTTTTCGACATCGGTGTGCTGTGCCGTGCCGCTGCGGTCGTGCAGGTCGATACGCGCTTCGGCAAACATCTCAGGCGTCATGAAGCGACGCAGGTCGTCGAGATCGCCGGCGTCGTTGGCGGCCTGCATGCGGATGAAGATCATCTTCGCGATGCGCTCGAAAGCCGGGATGTCAAAACCTTCGGGCAGGCGCAGCGAACGTGGCTGGTCGGCAGCCGGTGCGGCCATCGCCGTACCACCGAGCGGGAGGAGCGGCTGGCCGGTGACCGAGACTTCCGAGGCCGCGCCTGCGCCTGCACCCGCGCCTGCACCCGATTGCGGCAGCGCAGTGAAAGCCGACGGCTGGGCGATCTCTTCACGTGCCGCCGGCTTCAGCGTGGGTTCGATGCTGCGTGGCGTGTTGTTCCATGACGGCGAAGCGCCGCCACCGGCGACTGCGCCGGCGCCAGCGAGCTGACCACCTTGTTGCCGCATGCCACCGCCGCCAAAGCGGCGCATCAGGAAGCGCACCAGGAAGATCGCCGCCACGCCGAGCAAGGCAATCATCAGGAAGTTGGCGAACTGCTCGCCCATGCCGAGATGGCTCATCAGCGCGGCCAGGCCCAGCCCCGCGGCCAGGCCGGCGATCGGGCCGAGCCAGGAGCGTTTGCCGGCGGCTGCCGCGGCGCCAGTGGCGCCCGCTGCGGCCGGCGCTGCGCCCGCCGGCTGCGGCGCCGCCTGTTGTGGCGGCGGCGACTGCGGCTTGGCCTGATCTGGCGCAGTGCGCTGCATGCCTTGTGACTTGCCGCCGCCCAGGCGCTTGGCCTCGGACGCGGTGGGGGCGATCAGGGCCGCACTCATCACCAGGAGCGCAGCACCAACGAGCCAGCTTTTGTGTGTCATTCGATCCTCTTCAGTTTCAACCACAGTTTGCCTTGCCGGATCGGCAAGGTCTGTAACGCCGCAGATGGGGGCGAAGGCCCCTACTGTAAGGCCCGGCCAAGCCCATGATGCCATCCGGGTTGAAGCAATGTCGGGGCCGGCGTGAGCCCCTGCGCAGATCGGCGGCGGCATCGGTGGCGGGAGGCGACCGGCGAACAGGCACAATTGGACACACAACAGGGCAAGTTCAAGGGGCATCTTTGAAACCCTCGGGCATCTTCGGGATCACGCTGCTGGCCGCTGCGGGCTGGGGTAGCGCCGTGGCGCAGTCGGCGGCGCCGGTGGCCAACGCCTTCGAACTCGATCTCTACAAGAGCCGGTTCGAACACGAAGTGCAGTTCCGCGCCGCCGCGATCCACGTGGCCTGGGGCGCGGAAACGCTGTGTGACCACACCACCGAAATCGAACCCTTTGTGCTGTGGTCGATGCACGCGATGCGCAAGCGCCCGACCGGCAAACAGGAAGAGCTTTTCAAGCGGGCCACCGGCATGGACGACAAGTGGCGCCTGGTCTGGGTCGACGAAAGTGTGCCCGACGAAGCCAGGATCGGCGACGTGGTCACCGCGATCAACGGCATGCCGCTGCCGGCGGGGTCGACCAAGTTCGAGTTTGGCGCGGTCTTTCGCGGCAACTCGATGGTCACCGGCGACGACCAGGGTTTCTGGGACGTCATCACCAAAGCCCGCGCGCAGGCCAATACCGGCACCCCGATGACGCTGCACTTCGAAGGCGGGCGCAAGGTCGACGTATCGACGCAGACCGGCTGCGCCGGCAGTGTCAGCGCCAGTGCATTCGACAGCGACCCCGATAAATTCTGGCGCCAGGGCAACCAGCGCGTGAAGATCCCGGCCAGCGCGATGCTCGAAGCCCGCACGCGGGATGAATTTCGCTGGCTTGCGGCTTTTGGCACCTACTTCCAGGCCAGCGCCAACGCGGTCGGCAAGAGCCAGCAGGCCGAGGGCATGAGCACCGCTTTCACGGTGGGCAAGATCCTGATGCTGGCGGTGCCCGGTGCCGGCATGGTGTTGTCTGCCGCCGAGGCGCAGGCCGAACGTTCTATTGCCGTCGACGGCATCGTCGGTGCTGCCGACCTGTTTGCCAACGAAGTGGTCACCTCGCTCGGCGGCGACCCCGCTGCGGGCCTGAAACTGGCTCGCCGGATGCGCGAACTGGGCCTGAAGACCGACGTCTTCGAGATGGGCGCGTTCCGCGTCTCGTCGATGGAGCAGCATGTGCAGAAGCTGCGCGACATCCAGGCCGCGCAGGAAAAAGCCCAACGTGACGCCGATGCTGCGGAAGCCGCCGAGCGCCGCGCGGCGCAGCAGAAGTTACGGCCGTAGGAATTCTGCGCACCGCCTGCGCCGCGCTGGTCGGTGCGCTGATGTGGCGCGTCACGCCCCGGCCAGGCGACCGATGCATTCGCGCAGCGCGTCGCGCACCCGCACCAGGCCTTCGCTGGTCGGCAGCCAGCGCAGGGCCGGCGTGTCGACCACCTGCGCCAGCCCCATCGGCGCGGCGGTCAGCATGATGCCGTCGCCGCTGCGCCGCAGTTCGGCCTCAAAAGCATTCAGCGCACGTGGCATGTGCCAGCCGTGGGTCACGACGACGATGCGCTTGATGCCCAGCGGGCGCAGCAGGCCGACGGTGTAGGCGCCGTTCTCGCGGGTGTCGCGCGACTGCACCTCGACCCACTTCAACGACCGGCTGAATTCTTGCGCCGCGATGCGCGCGGCAATTTCTGCCTCCGACGATTCGCCGCGCTCGCTGTGGCCGACGCCGCCGCTGAAACCCAGCGGGATGCCGGTCGCGCGCGACAACCAGACGCCGTAACGCAGCCGCTCGACCGAGCGCGCCCCGAGATTGGAGACGCCGTACTCCGGCGCCAGCGCCTCGCGCCCACCACCGAGCACGATGATCGCGATCTCGCCCGGCTTGGCGGCATTGGCCATTTTCAACGCCGCCAGTTCGGGCTCGGTCAGGGCCGGCGGCGGCTTGAGCAAGCCACGCACGATGGCGTCGCCGACCGCCGAGCTGCTGCTCAGCCACAGCCCCAGACAGGCCGGCAACACGAGCAGCCAGCCCGCCGGGCGCTGGCCATGCAGCCAGCGCGCGCCAAGCAGCGCGAGCACGATCCAGGGTGTTGGCGGCAGCAGCAGCGCAGTGATCAGCGGCTTCCAGCTGCTGATGCCCAGCGAGAGGAAAAACTCGTTCACGGTGATGTTCTCATCCTGGCTTCATCCTGGCTCCCTTGCGGCCCCGTCTGAGACCTTGTTGGCCCTTGATTGCCCTTGTCGCCCCGTGCGTGCCCTTGTGCATCGATCGCGCCGCCATGCGATTGTGCGGGGCCGCAGGCCGTTGCCGGAAGGCAGCGCGAGCAGCCGACGTTGCAAGGTCTTTAGACTTCGGAGCGACGCTGCACGGTGCGGCAAATCAGGAGATTTTGATGGCAACCCAACTCATCACCCTCGGCGGCGGCTGTTTCTGGTGCACCGAGGCGGTTTACGAACAGGTCGACGGCGTGCTTGGCGTCGAGTCCGGCTACTGCAACGGCGAGGCCCACAACCCGAGCTACGAGCAGGTCTGCGGTGGCGATACCGGGCATGTCGAAGTGGTGCAACTGCGCTTCGACGACAGCCGCATCACGCTGCGTGAGCTGCTCGAGATCTTCTTCAGCATCCACGACCCGACGACGCTGAATCGGCAGGGCAACGATGCCGGCCCGCAGTATCGCTCGGGCATCTATCTGCACGACGAAGCGCAGCGTGCGGTGGCGCAGGCGGTGCTCGCCGAAGCCAACGCCGCACAAGGCGGGCGGGTGGTCACCGAGATCCAGACACGCGCCAACTACTGGCGCGCCGAGGACTACCACCAGCAGTATTTTGCGAACCATCCGAATGCCGGTTATTGCGCTTTTGTCGTCGCGCCGAAGGTCGAGAAATTTCGCAAGACCTTCAAGGCGCGGCTGAAGGCCACGGCGTGAAGACGCTCGGCACGCGGCGCGGGTGAACGGAGGGCGAGCGCTTGTTTTCGATCAGCGGCCTGCACTACCGCTACTCCGCAGCGGCGCCAATGGTTTTTCCGGATTTCGATGCGCCGCAGGGTGCCTGGGTGCGTTTGAGCGGCGTGTCGGGCAGCGGTAAGTCGACGCTGCTGGCCTTGCTCGCCGGGCTGCTGGCGGTGCAGTCGGGGCGCGTGATTGCCGGCGGGGTCGAGCTGAATCTGCTCGACGCACGTGCGCGTGATGCCTGGCGTGGCGCGACGCTCGGTTTTGTGCCGCAGCGCCTGCATCTGAGCGACAGCCTTAGCGTCACCGATAACCTGGCGCTGCCTTACGTCGCTGCCGGCCTGGCCGTTGACCGGCAGCGCATCGGCGTGGTGCTCGGCAGGCTCGGCCTGGCCGAATTGGCGCAGCGCCGGCCGGCGGCACTGAGCGTCGGCCAGGCGCAGCGGGTGGCGCTGGCGCGGGCGCTGCTGCGCGCGCCGAAGCTGATCCTTGCCGACGAGCCGACAGCGCACCTCGACGATGACAGCGCGCAAGCCGCACTGGCCTTGCTCGGTGAGGTCGCCGCCGCCGAGCACGCGACGCTGGTCGTCGCCACCCACGACCGCAGGCTGGCCGCGCTGTGGCCGCAGAGCCTGCATCTGCAACTTCATCTGCACCTGCCGGCGCCGCCGCAATGCATGAACGACATCAGCCAGGCGGCGGCGAACGCCGAGCGGTCCGCATGAACCTGGCGCTGCTCGCCTGGCGTTATCTCTGGTCGCGCCCGCTGCTGGCGCTGCTGAACCTGGCGCTGCTGGCGCTGGGCTGCGCGGCGATCGTCGTCGTGACGCTGGTCAGCGAACAACTCGAGCAGCAGACGCAGCGCAACCTGTCCGGAATCGACCTCGTGGTCGGCGCCAAGGGCAGCCCGCTGCAGTTGATCCTGTCGGGGGTATTCCACATCGACAGTCCGACCGGCAACATCCCGCTCGCCACGCAGGCGCTGCTGGCCGCCAACCCGCTGGTGACCAGCGTGGTGCCGCTGTCGCTGGGGGACAGCGTCCACGGCTTTCGTATCGTTGGCACCAGCGCCGACTATTTGGCGCTGTACGCCGCGCAGATGGCCGCCGGGCGCGTCTGGCAAGCGCCGATGGAAGCCGTGCTGGGCACCGACGCCGCGGCGGCCCTGCGCGTGGCCATAGGTGGCCGCTTCGCCGGCGGGCATGGCCTGGGTCAGGCCGGTGATGCGCATGAAGAAACGCCGTACACCGTGGTCGGCAGGCTGCGGCGCTGCGACTGTGTGCTCGACCGCCTGGTGCTGACCGCCACCGAATCGGTCTGGCAGGTGCACGAGCATGGTGAGCCGGCGTCGGCAGCTGTGGCGGCCGGTGTGCCACACGATGACAAACATGACAAACACGACAAACACGACAAACACGACAGCCAACCCGTCGTCGTGGCTGAAAAAAACGCACAGCGCGAACTGACCTTGCTGCTGGTGCGTTACCGCTCGCCGCTGGCCGCAGCCAGCCTGCCGCGCTGGGTGAACGCGCAGCCCGGGTTGCAGGCTGCGGCGCCGGCACTTGAGAGCGCGCGCCTGTTCAAGCTGCTAGGCGCCGGGCTCGACCTGATGCGCGGCTTCGGGTTGCTGCTGGTGCTGATGGCCACGCTGTCGCTGTGGATCGCGCTGACCCACGCGGTGCGCGAGCGCGAGAATGATCTGGCGATGCTGCGCCTGCTCGGCGCGCCGCCGCGGCGGGTTGCCGCACTGCTGATCTTCGAAGCCCTGTGGCTGGCGTTGATCGGCGTTGCCGCGGGCTTGGCGGTCGGCCACGGGCTGACCCATCTGCTCGGCCTGGTGCTGCAAGCCGACCGCTCGTTGGCGCTCACCGGGCTGTGGTGGTCCGACCGTCACGCCGCGCTGATCGCCGGCGCGGTACTCTTGGCCTTGCTCGCGGTGGCCTGGCCGGTGCGGCGGGTGATGCGGCTGGATGTGACGACGCTGCTGCAAATGCAGCCGCGCTGAAGGAGTCGAGATGTCGAAGATCGGTGTGCCAGGTTGCTTGATGGTGGTCGCGGCGACGCTGGCCTTGGCGGTGCCGGCGGGCGCAGGCGCGCAGGCGGTGGTGACGCCTGCGCCGGCCGTGGCGCCAGCGCCCGCCGCTTCAGGTGCCGCTTCAGGGGCCGGATATCACGATCCGCGCAGCGCCTTCAAGCCGCTCGTCGAGCGCGATGGGGTGCTGTCATGGCAGTTGCTCGCCTCGGTGACGTCGAAGGTCGAGCGCGCGAAGATCGTGCCGACTTTCCCGCCGGCAGTGCGGTTGCTGAACGGCAAGATCGTCAAGGTGCAGGGTTTCATGCTGCCGCTGGAGCCGGGTGAAAAGCAGCGCCACTTCCTGCTCTCGGCCGTGCCCACGACCTGCTCGTTCTGCGTGCCCGCCGGGCCCGAAGGTTTGATCGAGGTGCGCACTCGCACGCCGGTGCGGTTCACCGTCGATGCGCTCACGCTCGAAGGCAAGCTGGCCGTGCTCAGCGACGACCAATACGGGCTTTTCTACCGCGTCACCGATGCGGCGGCGGCGCCATGATGAAGCGACAGCAGTTCAGGGCGCCAGCCGCTCGATGATCCAGCCCGCATCGCCGCGCCGGTAACGCAGCCGGTCGTGCAGCCGCGACGGTCGGCCTTGCCAGAACTCGAAGGAATCGGGTTTGAGCCGATAGCCGCCCCAGTGCGGCGGGCGCGGTGGGCGCAGCAGATACTGCGCGCTGACCTTGGCTGCATTCGCCACCAACACCGCGCGCGAGCTGATGACCTGGCTCTGCGGCGAGGCCCAGGCGCCGATGCGCGAGTCCAGCGGCCGGCTCGCAAAGTAGGCATCGGACTCGTCAGCCGAGGTCTTTTCGACGACCCCTTCGATGCGTACCACACGCTCGAGCTCGACCCAATGAAACTGCAGCGCGGCATGCGGCTGCGCGGCGAGCTGCTGGCCTTTGCGGCTTTGGTAGTTGGTGTACCAGGCCAGCCCACGCTCGTCGACGCCCTTGATGAGCACGATGCGTGTTGACGGCCGCCCGTCGCTGCCAACGGTGGCCAGCGTCATCGCATTCGGCTCGGGCAGCCGGGCATCGAGCGCCTGCGCGAGCCAGGTCTGGAGCTGCTGCGTCGGGTCAGCGAGCACGCTGCTTTCGTCAAGCGCGGCGCGCTCGTAACTCTTGCGCAACTGCGCGAGTTCATGTGACAGATTTTTGTCAGGCGGCGTTGTCATCACCCGAGTATAGGAAGCGACCGGCGGGCAGATTCCCTTACGTGGAAGGCCTTAAGTGAACGCCCGGCTGGCCGCGGTGGCATGTCGCGCGCATTCTTGTGGCTTGTGGTGCCGCGTCGAAGCTGGCGTGGCGTCGGATCGCAACAACGAGAGTAGATCGCGATGAGCAACCGACCCGCCGTGGTCGTTCTGGCCGCTGGCAAGGGCAGCCGCTTTGCCGGGCCGCAGCACAAGTTGGTGCAGGCGCTGGGGCCGTCCACCGTGCTTGGAACGACCTTGAAAAACGTGCTCGCGTGCGGGCTGCCGCTGGTCGTGGTCACCACCGGGCGGCTGGCCGACGAAGCCGCGCGCACCGTCGCCGCGAGCGACATCACGATCGTCAGCGATGCCGAAGCCGCACGCGGCATGGGCCATTCGATCGCCGCCGGCGTGCGCGCGCGCGCTGACGCTGGCGGCTGGTTGGTGCTGCCCGCCGACATGCCGATGGTCACGTCAGCCACGCTGCTCGCGGTGGCCGCGGCGATCGCCCAGCACCCGGTGGCGTTTGCCGAGCACAAGGGGCGGCGCGGCCATCCGGTGGCGTTTTCGGCCGAGCTGTTTACGGAGTTGAGTGCCCTGGACGGCGACGAAGGTGCGCGCCGACTGATCGCACGCTACCCGGCGGTGGGTGTCGATGTCTGCGATGCCGGTGTGCTGGTGGATGTCGACACCACGGCCGACCTGGCTGCGGTTCAGCAGCGCTTGTCACCGACAGGATCGACGGCAGCGCCGTCAGCCGTGGCGGCGTTCGCCAGGCCCACCTGAACCGCCGCGCCGAGCAGCCCATGCCGCGCCGCCAGGCGCATCAGGCGCTCGATCTCGCGGTCGTGCACCCCTTGTTGGCGCAGCGCCTGTGCGGTCTCGACCAGATATTCCAGCGTCGTGCCGTAGCGACCGCTGGCGTGGCGCAGGATATGCAACATCGGCGCGTCGGCGATCGGCGCCAGGCAGGCTTCGCTGCGCCGGCTGAGCGTGAAGGCCAGCGCCGGCACTTCGCCGCGCGGGGTCGCTGCGCGGACGAGGCGCGGATCGTAGACGCCGGTGGGCATCTCACGCGCCCACAGGCGCTCGAGTTCGCCGGGCACTTGCTGGCGTGGCAGCCGGTAGACAACACCGCGGCAGGCGCCGCCGGGCAACATCGCGAAGACCAGGCCGGGCTGTGCCGGCGTGCCGCGATTGACCCGCGAGCGCATGCGCAGCGCGCGGTGCCAGCCGCGCACCAGCGCCGGCCGGTGCTCGACGAACTCGAATTCGGGGCGCCAGATCAGCGACGCGTAACCAAAGACCCAAAGGTCGCCGTGGCCGCCCCAAGCGGCAACAAACTGCGCCAGTATCGGCGCCGGGTCGCGCAGCGCCGGGGGCAGGGGGGTGAGACTTGGCTTGGTCAAGATGCGCTATTTTGTCTTGCGCACGGCGCGTGTGAAGGCCGGGTTGCCGTTCGGGTTGCCGTTTGTGCTGGTGTCCAGGTGGTTGCCTGGGTTGTTGCCTGGGTTTGACGCTGTAATTTAGTTACGCGATAATTCAGATCATGGTTACATCATCGACCCCGGCCCTGCATGCCAGCGTGGTGGCCGTCACCGCGCGCATCCGCCAACGCAGTGCGCCACTTCGCAGCGCCTACCTCGCGCGCATCGACAAACTCGTGCAGCGCCCACCGGGCACCGATCGCATGGGCTGCGCCAATGTGGCGCATGCCTTTGCGGCGCTGCCGGCGAACGACAAGTTCCGCGTCGTGGCCGAGCGCGCGCCGAATATCGGCATCGTCACTGCATTCAACGACATGCTCTCGGCGCACCAGCCCTACGAGACCTACCCGGCGCTGATCCGCGATGTCGCCCGGCGCCTGGGCGCCACCGCGCAGGTCGCGGGGGGTGTGCCGGCGATGTGCGACGGCGTCACCCAGGGCCAGCCCGGCATGGAGCTGAGCCTGTTTTCGCGCGACGCGATTGCGATGGCCACTGCGATCTCGCTGTCGCACGATGTCTTTGACGCCGCCTTGCTGCTCGGTGTCTGCGACAAGATCGCGCCGGGGCTGTTGATCGGCGCCTTGCACTTCGGCCATCTGCCCTGTGTCTTCGTGCCCGCCGGGCCGATGAGCAGCGGTTTGCCGAACAATCAGAAAGCCAAGGTCCGCGAGCTGCATGCCCAGGGCCTCGTCGGTCGTGCCACGGTGCTCGAAGCCGAAAGTGCGGCCTACCACGGCCCCGGCACCTGCACCTTCTACGGCACCGCCAACAGCAACCAGATGCTGCTCGAAGCGATGGGCCTGCATGTGCCCGGCGCGGCCTTTGTGCACCCGCATGCGGCCCTGCGCGAGGCGCTCACCGCCGAGGCCGTGGCGCAGGCGTTGGCGATCATCCAGCGTGGTCACCGCTTCACGCCGATCGGCCGCCTTGTCGACGAACGCACGATCGTCAACGCGATGGCTGCGCTGCTCGCCACCGGCGGCTCGACGAATCACCTGATCCACTGGGTCGCGGTCGCGCGTGCGGCCGGCATCCTGATCGACTGGACCGATTTTTCGGAGTTGTCGGCGGTGGTGCCGCTGCTGACGCGGGTCTATCCCAACGGCAGCGCCGACGTGAACCAGTTCCAGGCCGCGGGCGGCCCGGGTTTTGTGCTGCGCGAGTTGCTCGACGCCGGGCTGATGCACGCTGATGTGCTGGCGGTGAGCCCACGCGGCCTGCGTGCCTACACCGAAGTGCCGACCCTCGACGCGGACATCGCAAGCGGCATCGACAAAGGTCGCCTGGCTTGGCAGCCGCTGCCGGCAGCCAGTGGCGACGACAGCATCGTGCGTACCGTGGCCGCGCCTTTTTCTGCCACCGGCGGCCTGGCGCTGCTGCAAGGCAATCTCGGCCGCGCGGTGATCAAGGTCTCGGCGGTGCCCGACGACCGGCATGTCATCGAAGCGCCGGCGATTGTCTTCGACGGCCAGGAAGACCTGCTCGCGGCCTTCAATCGCGGCGAGCTCGAGCGCGACTTCATCGCGGTCGTGCGTTTCCAGGGCCCGCAGGCTAACGGCATGCCTGAGCTGCACAAACTGACGCCGCCGCTGGCGGTGCTGCAAGGCAAGGGTTTTATGGTCGCGCTCGTCACCGACGGCCGCATGAGCGGCGCGTCGGGCAAGGTGCCGGCCGCGATCCACGTCAGCCCCGAGGCGCTGGCTGGCGGGCCGCTGGCCAAAGTGCGCAGCGGTGATGTGATCCGGCTCGACGCCGTCGCCGGCACGCTGCAAGCGCTGGTGCCGGATGCGACCTGGGCCGCCCGTGACGCCGCACAGCCGTCGGCCGAACATGTCGATACCCACGCCCACGACCTCGGGCGCGAGTTGTTTGCCGGCATGCGCCGCAATGTGTTGGCCGCCGAGCAGGGCGCGATCAGCTGGCTCTGAACAAGGAACATCCCGTCATGCAAGAGACCTTGGAACTCAGCCAACACGGCCCGGTGATCCCGGTCATCGTCATCGACCGTGTCGAAGATGCGGTGCCACTGGCGCAGGCGCTCGTCGACGGCGGCGTGCGCGTGCTCGAAGTGACGCTGCGCACGCCCGCCGCGCTGCGCTGCATCGAAGCCATCGCGCGGGCGGTGCCCGACGCGATCGTCGGTGCCGGCACCGTGCGTTCGGCCGCGGATGCGCGGGCTGCGCTGGATGCCGGCAGCCGCTTTGCGGTGAGCCCGGGTTACACCGCTGCGCTGGGTGCTGCCTGCCGCGCGATCGGGCTGCCGCTGCTGCCGGGTGTGGCCACCGCGGGTGAGGTCATGGCCGCGGGCGCCGATGGCCTGCGCTTCCTGAAGTTTTTCCCGGCCACGGCGGCCGGTGGCATCCCGCTGCTCAAGGCCCTGGCCGGGCCCTTCCCGGATGTGGTCTTCTGCCCCACCGGCGGCATCACGCTGCAGACCGCCCCGGACTACCTGGCCCTGCCCAACGTCAAGGTCTGCGGCGGCTCGTGGTTGACGCCGGCGGACGCGGTGGCCGCCAAGGACTGGCACCGAATCACGCAGCTCGCGCAGGCAGTGTCGACGCTTCGAGCGCCGTAGGCGCGCCGGTAGCCGCGCCGGTAGTGGCGCCTATTTGCGCGGCTCCACGCTGCCGCAGTCGTCGGCCAGCCATTTGCCCGATTGCTGCATCTCCATGCGCTCGGGTTTGCCCTGCAACTGGGTGTTGACCACCGTGCGGCCGGTGTAGGCCCGGTCGCTCACCAGCGTGTATTCGCCCTCGCCGCTCGAAGGCGGGTCGCCGGTGCAACTGAAGCGGAACTTCAATGTGCTGCCGCTGCGTTGCGTGATCTGCTGCGTGCATTGGCCTTCACCCTGCAGCAGCTCATCGCGCGCCGCCTGTTCCTTGGTCACGCAGACCCGTACCGTGGTCGCTCTTGAGCCCGCGCTGGCACCGGCACCAACACCCTGGCGCGCCATCATCTGCTCGACCATCTTGCGCTGGTCGGGCGGCAGTTGCGCCATCTGCTGCTGCGCTTGTGCCATTGCCGAATCCATCTCGCCGCCAGGGGCTTTCATCGTGATCACGTTTTCCCACAAGCCGGGGGTGACTTTCTGCGCCGATGCCGCGGCCGTCAGCGCGACTACAAAGGCAGCCGCCAGAACACGGGGCGTGTTGCTCGGGCGGCGAATTCTGGGCGTGGACATGCTGCGTCTCCAGGTGGTGGCTGGGCTTCAACGATAGCCGCTCCGGCGCCGTACGACCAGCCCGGGAGGATCAGTACCCCGGTGCCTTGCGCTCGAACCAGGGGCGGGCGCGTTCGAGTTGGCCGGCCAGGCGGAACAGCGTGGCGTCGTCGCCGAGGCGGGCCACGAACTGCATGCCGATCGGCAGCCCGGCGGCATTCCAGTGCAGCGGTATCGACATCGCGGGCTGGCCGGTGACATTGAACAGCGCGGTGTTCGGCATGTAGTCGAACATCTTCGCGGCCTCCTTCTTGATGACACCCAGCGCACCGAGCAGCCAGCTGGCGTTCAGCGCGTTGATGATGCGCATCACACGCAGCTCGGTGGCACTCGGTTGCAGCGCGCCGATCAGTGCTGGCGGCGCAGCCAGCGTGGGCGTGAGCAGCACGTCGTATTGCTCAAAAAAAGGTGCCATCGTCCGCGCTGTCAATTGCAGCGTGCGCACCGCGCCCACATAGGTCGCCGCGCCGGTCGAGCGGCCGAGCAGCCCGAGGATGTAGGTGGCGGCCTCGAAGTCGGCCGCGTGGAGCTTGCGCCGTGTGAGCTGCGCCAATCGCTCGATCTCGGCCCGTGTCTCGCCGGCGATCACGGTCGCGAAGGCGAGCGCGCAGGCCTCGCGGTCCAGCGCCGGCGTGGCCTCCTCGACATGGTGCCCCAGCGATTCGAGCAGCCGGGCTGCATCATCGAGCCCGGCAATGCAATCGGCGTGGACCGCGCCGCGCCCGAACAGCGGCTCGCGCGTGAAGGCGATGCGCAGCCGTCCGGGCTCGGTGTTCACCTCACCCAGAAACGGCCGCGACGGCAGGGGTGCGGCATACGGAGCGCCCGGGTCGGTACCGGCGGTGGCGTCAAGCATGGCCGCGCTGTCGCGCACCGATCGGCTGAGCACATGCTCGATTGCAAAGCCGTGCCAGAGCTCACCAAAATCGGGTCCGCTGGGTGTCATGCCGCGGCTTGGTTTCATGCCGAACAGGCCGCAGCACGATGCCGGGATGCGGATCGATCCGCCGCCGTCGCCGCCGCTGGCCAGCGGCACCAGGCCGGCAGCCACAGCTGCGGCCGAGCCGCCGCTGGAACCACCGGGCGAATGCGCCAGCGACCAGGGGTTGCGCGTGGGACCAAATAGCCGCGGCTCGGTGTAGGGCGTGAGGCCGAGCTCAGGCGTATTGGTGCGTCCGGCGATCAGCACCCCGGCGGCGCGAAAGCGGCGCACCAGTTCGCTGTCGCGTGGCATTGGCAGGTTTGCAAGCAGGCGGTTGCCGCCGCCGGTGGGCTCGCCGGCCAGCGTGGCGAGCAGGTCCTTGACGAGAAACGGCACGCCGGCAAACGGCGCCGCCGGGTCGACCCGCGCCACCTCGGCCCGCGCCTGTTCGTCGCGCCTTCGGATAACGGCGTTGAGCGCCGGGTTGTGCGCCTCGATGCGTGCCAGCGCCGTCTCCAGCAGCTCGGCCGCGCTGACGGCGCCACTGCGCACCAGGGCGGCCAGGCCCAGGCCGTCGTGACGCGTGTAGTCGGCAAACGGGATCATCGGGCGGTCCGGGCAGGGAGTTCAGAAGCGTTCATTGTGGCGCCGGTGCATCCGGCGCCGGGCCTCTCATACCAGGTTGCGATCGATGGCATGAATCTGCGCGAAAAAGCGCGAAAAAGCGCGAAAAAGCGCGAACAAATGGCGAACGAGCCGCGAACGAACAGCGACCATACGGCGCGTTGAATTGATCTTCTCAGCGCCCAGGGTAATTGTCGTCAACCACACCGGCCCAGCCGGGATTGGGGTGGCCGGCGCAGGGCGTAAGAATTCCACAACCGAAGCCGGCCACCCCCATCTCGGCTTCAGGGACAACAGCAGGTGGGAGTCGTCGCGTCCAGCCCGCGCCCGCGAACCATCAGCGGCCGAATCGGGCCCATCGGTGACGCGCGTGTTTTATGCGATTGAACGCAAACCCGTATCAACCGCCCGGTGCTGCGCCGACCAGCGCCGCCATCGCTTGCGCATCGTCGCCGGGTTGCGCCAGCAAGCCGGCCGCGGTGCCGAGCCGGTCGGCGCTGCTGCGGTTCTGGCTAACTTTCCACTTGGCCGTCAGTGATGTGATGCGGATCTCGATGCCGATGATGGCCTTGAGCATTTGCGCGATGTAGTCGTCGGGTGCGTCGCTGACCTTCCAGGGCACCGCGCTGCGCGATTCATGCCGATCGGTCAGGCCGGTGACGAGCGCGCGCAGCCAGTCGGCATCATCGACCACCGTCAACGCGCCGCGCGCCTGAACGACGATGTAGTTCCAGGTCGGCACGACCTTGCCATGTTCACGTTTGCTGGGGTAGCCGTTCGGGCTGATATAGGCCTGCGGCCCGGTGAAGATTGCGAGCACCTCGTGCTCAGCCGCTGCATCGCGCCACAACGGGTTGGCGCGTGCGATGTGGCCGCGCAATCTGTCGTGCGGATGGTGCTGACCGCTGCTGCTGCTGCCGTCGCCGGCCGGCACAAACTCCAGCGGCAGCAGGTCGGCCGTCAAGCCCTGCGCTGTCATCGCCACCAGCGTCGCCAGCGGCGACGCCGCGATCAGCGCCTGCACGGCGGCGGCGTCGGGCTGCTCGAAATGTTTGGGCAGGTACATGCGTCGAAGCGAAAGGGGCTTACACGCCGCGCTCGATGAGTTCGATCTTGTAGCCGTCGGGGTCGGTGATGAAAGCGATCATCGTCGTGCCGCCCTTCACCGGGCCGGCCTCGCGTGTCACCGCGCCGCCGAGCGCAGCCGCCTTGTCGCGCACCGCGGCGCAGGTGCCGGCGACATCGGGCACGCCGATCGCGAGATGGCCGAAGGCGTTGCCGAGATCGTATTGGTCGACGCCGTAGTTGTAGGTCAGCTCGATCTCGGCATGGTCGGGGTTGCGGCCGTAGCCGACAAAAGCGAGGTCGTACTTTTGATCCGGCCGCTCAGTGGTGCGCAGCAACGTCATGCCCAGGACCTGGGTGTAGAAGTGAATCGACCTTTGCAGGTTGCCGACGCGGATCATGGTGTGCAGCAGATTCATCCGCGGGATTGTGGCGGAAGCTCGAACACCAGGCAGGTGGTGCTGCCATGGGCGTA
>JAYUSP010000297.1:0-16191 GCA_043755615.1 Betaproteobacteria bacterium | reverse complement strand
CGTGCAATGCGGTGATGCCTTCGACATGCGCCTTGTCAAACTGCACCGGGATGCCAAAGGCGATCGCGCTCATGATCGTCGCCTTGTGCGCGGCGTCGATGCCTTCGATGTCGAAGGTCGGGTCGGCTTCTGCGTAGCCCAGACGCTGTGCCTCCTTCAGCACCTCGTCGAAGTCGAGCCCCTTGCTGCGCATCTCCGACAGGATGAAATTGGTCGTGCCGTTGATGATGCCGGCGATCCATTCGATGCGGTTCGCGGTGAGTCCCTCGCGCAGCGCCTTGATGATCGGGATGCCACCGGCCACCGCGGCCTCGAAGGCCACGACCACGCCCTTGTCGCGCGCGGCGGCAAAGATTTCGTTGCCATGCACCGCGAGCAGGGCCTTGTTCGCGGTCACGACATGTTTGCCAGCCGCAATCGCGTCGAGCACCAGCGCGCGGGCGATGCCGTAACCGCCGATGAGCTCGACGACGATATCGATCGCCGGGTTGTTGATCACCGCGCGGGCGTCGGCGACCACCTGCACATCGGCGCCGACGATCGATCGGGCGCGGTTGGTGTCGAGGTCGGCGACCATCGCGACTTCGATGCCACGGCCGGCGCGCCGGCGGATCTCTTCCTGGTTGCGCTGCAGAACCTTAAAGGTGCCGGCGCCGACGGTGCCGATGCCTAACAGGCCGACCTGGATGCTTTTCATTTCGAGTGGCGCTTGCGGTAGTTGGAGAGAAATCGCTCGATGCGGCCGATGGCCTCGGTCAGATCGTCGGCGTTGGGCAAAAAGACGATCCGGAAGTGGTCGGTCGTCGGCCAGTTGAAGCCGGTGCCCTGCACGACGAGGACCTTTTCTTCGGCCAGCAGTTCGTACGCAAACTGCTGGTCGTCGTGGATCGGGTAGAGCTTGGGGTCCAGCCGCGGGAACATGTACAGCGCGGCCATCGGTTTGACCACGCTGACGCCGGGGATGCTGGTCAACAACTGGTAAGCCAGCTCGCGCTGTTTGCCCAGCCGCCCGCCAGGGGCGACAAGATCCTTGATGCTCTGGTAACCGCCAAGCGCGGTCTGGATCGCCAACTGCCCCGGCGTGTTCGCGCACAGGCGCATCGAGGCCAGCATGTTCAGTCCTTCGATGTAGTCGCCGGCATGGCGCTTGTCGCCAGAGACGACCATCCAGCCAGCGCGGTAGCCGCAGGCGCGGTAGTTTTTGCTCAAGCCGTTGAAGGTGACGAAGAGCACATCATCAGCCAGCGCGGCGATGCTCGTGTGCGTGGCGCCGTCGTAGAGCGTCTTGTCGTAGATCTCGTCGGCAAAGACGATCAGCTGGTGCTGGCGCGCGATCTCGACGATGCCTTGCAGCAGGTCCACCGGATAGAGCGCGCCGGTCGGGTTGTTCGGGTTGATGACAACGATGGCGCGGGTATTCGGCGTCACCTTGCGGCGGATATCGTCCAGATCCGGCAGCCAGCCCGAGTCTTCGTCGCAGCGGTAATGCACCGGCGTGCCGCCGGACAGCGAAACCACGGCGGTATACAGCGGGTAGTCGGGCGACGGGATCAGCACTTCGTCGCCAGCGTCGAGCAGCGCATTCATGCTCATCGCGATGAGTTCGGACGCGCCGTTGCCGAGATAGATGTCGTCCACAGTCACGCCGGCGACCTGCTTTTCCTGGGTGTAGTGCATCACCGCCTTGCGCGGTGCAAACAGTCCCTTGCTGTCGGTGTACCCCGCCGCGTCCGGCAGGCTGCGGATCATGTCCTGCACGATCTCGTCGGGCGGCTGCAAGCCAAACGCGGCGATGTTGCCGATATTGAGCTTGATGATGCGGTGGCCTTCTTCCTCCATCTGCCGCGCCTTGTCGAGCACGGGGCCGCGGATGTCGTAGCCGACGTTGGCCAGCTTGGTGGATTTGGCGATCGGCTTCATCGGTGTCAACGTTTCGGTCTCCATCAGCGTGCGCGTCGCGCGGGCCGTGCGGGCGGTTTGGGCGGTTCAGGCCGCATGTTGCGCTGCAAAAGATAGAATTTGACCACATGAAATTCCAGCCCGATGTGGCGCTCGGCGTCAACCAGATCACCCGCCACGAAAGCCAGCGGCTCTGGGTGGCGAACACGCCGTTTGAACACAGCCTGCTTGTGCCCTGGCAGGGCGAGGTGCAGCGCTGGGATGCACGCGCGCCAGCAGAGTTGAGCGCAGCGCATTTCGAACAGCTTTTGACGCTCAAACCCGAGCTCGTGATCTTCGGCAGCGGGGTCAAGCTGCAGTTTGTCTCTCCAGCCCTGTACCGCACGCTGATCGAGCGCCGGGTCGGCATCGAGACGATGGACACCGCAGCGGCGTGTCGCACCTACAACGTGCTTGCCAGCGAAGGCCGCTGCGTCGTTGCCGCGTTGCTGTTGGGCGGCTGATCGCGCTTCGCTGCGGCGGATACCGGCTCCGGGCCGGCGGGCATCGCGGTTGACTTTATAATCTCACGGTTTAGGCCGGTGGCTGCTATCCAGAGCGGCCGGCATCCATCCAGAAGCCCGCTCACGAGCCCCCGAGCTCACGCCCGCTTCGAAACCAGATCGCACATGACACCAGTCGTCAACAAAGCCCTCCCGGAATTCGAAGCCAACGCCACTGGCGGCATCAAGTTCACGCCACAGGCCTTTCTCGGCAAGGCGGTGATTCTGTACTTCTACCCGAAGGACGCGACGCCGGGCTGCACCACCGAAGCAATGCAGTTTCGCGACCGCCACAAGGATTTCATCAAGGCAGGCGCGGTTGTCTTTGGTGTCTCGCGCGACAACATGGCATCACACGACAAGTTCAAGCAGAGCCTGGAACTGCCGTTTGAGCTGATCGCCGATACCGAAGAAAAGCTCTGCCACATGTTCGGTGTCGTCAAGAACAAGATCATGTACGGCAAGAAGGTCAAGGGCATCGAGCGCAGCACCTTCCTCGTCGACGCTGAAGGCGTGATGCGCGCCGAATGGCGTGGCATCCAGGTCGCAGGCCATGTGGACGAAGTCCTCAAGGCCGTGAAAGCGTTGAAAAAAGTCTGAGCGGCTGTTTGACCCCACCCGCCAAACAGCCGTCCTGAGCACAGGGCGGCTTTTTTCTTTCTGATTCATCAGTCCCGAACTCTCCCAACCGACCCTACCCCGGATGCCTCTGCCCAAGCCCCCCGCCAAAAAGGCCGCACTGCTCGACCCGGCAGCTTTCGAAACCCAGGCTGCGCCACGCAGCGACAAACGTGGCGCGAGAGGCGCCGAGCCGGCGCCGCCTGTCGTCGCGCTGCATGCCGACACGGCGGCCGCCGCTGCGCCGGGGGCGACTGCCCCGGTGGGCACCACCGCGACCGCGCGAATGCCGCTGCGGACGGCGACGGGCGCAGGGATGTATGCACCCGCGAACGTACCCGGGAACGTACCCGGGAACGTACCCGTCAACGCGCCCGTAACGAGGGCCACAAACCCGATTGCACGCGCACCGACCGCCCCATCGGCGCCGGTCAAGGCCGCCGCGCGCTCCGTCGCCGCTGCGCGGCGATCGCCCCGCAGCACTGGCCCGGCCAAGCTGTTTGTGCTCGACACCAATGTGCTGATGCACGACCCGACGAGCCTGTTCCGCTTCGACGAACACGATGTCTTCCTGCCGATGATCACGCTGGAAGAACTCGACGACCACAAAAAAGGCATGAGCGAGGTCGCTCGCAACGCGCGCCAGGTCAGCCGCGACCTCGACGCGCTGGCCAGCCTTGACGGCAAGGCCGGCGCGGTGCTCGACGCCAAGGCCGGCATCCCGCTGTCGGGCACCGGGCACCGTGAGGCGGCGGGCAGGTTGTTCTTCCAGACCACATTGCTCGATTTCAAGCTGCCGATCGGGCTGCCGCAGGGCAAGGCCGACAACCAGATCCTGGGCGTCGTGCAGTCGCTGCGCGAACTGCACCCGGAGCGTGACGTGGTGCTGGTGTCCAAGGACATCAACATGCGCGTCAAGGCGCGTGCGTTGGGCCTGCCCGCCGAGGACTATTTCAACGACAAGACACTCGAAGACGGCGACCTGCTCTACACCGGCGTGCTGGCGTTGGCCGACGACTTCTGGGAGCGCCATGGCAAGACGATGGAGAGCTGGAGCCAGGGCGGCCACACTTTTTATCGCATCAGCGGCCCGCTCGTGCCGGTGCTGCTGATCAACCAGTTTGTCTACCTCGAATCGCCCGGCACGACGCCGCTGTATGCGCGTGTCACCGAGATCACCGGCAAGACCGCGGTGCTCAAAACGCTGCGCGACTACACCCACCACAAAAACGCGGTGTGGGGCATCACCGCGCGCAACCGCGAACAGAACTTTGCGCTCAGCTTGCTGATGGACCCGGACTGCGACTTCATCACCCTCACCGGCACGGCAGGCACTGGCAAGACGCTGATGACACTGGCCGCCGGCTTAAGCCAGGTGCTCGACGAGCGGCGCTACAGCGAGATCATCGTCACCCGCGTGACGGTGCCGGTAGGCGAAGACATCGGGTTTTTGCCCGGCAACGAAGAAGAAAAGATGGGCCCGTGGATGGGCGCGCTCGACGATAACCTCGAAGTCCTGGCGCGCGGCGACACGAGTGCCGGCGAATGGGGCCGCGCTGCGACCAACGACCTGGTGCGCAGCAAGATCAAGATCAAGAGCCTGAACTTCATGCGCGGGCGCACCTTCCTCAACAAGTTCGTGCTCATCGACGAGGCGCAGAACTTGACACCCAAGCAGATGAAGACCCTCATCACCCGCGCCGGGCCGGGCACCAAGATCGTCTGCCTGGGCAACCTGGCGCAAATCGACACGCCCTATCTGACCGAAGGCTCGTCGGGCCTGACCTACGCGGTAGACCGCTTCAAGGGCTGGCCGCACGGCGGCCATGTGATGCTGGCGCGCGGCGAGCGGTCACGGCTTGCGGACTTTGCGAGCGAAGTGCTGTAGTTCAGGAATCGTTGCGCGCCACGGCCCCCATGATTCAAGGCCTGTAGCGCGACAGCAGGCGCACGATCTCCGGGGCCGGCGTGCGCGATGTCGGGTCGAACCCGTCGGCCGCTTCGGCCCTATCGAGCAGTTGGCCGAGAAGACCACTCTGCCCCGTCAAGTGGTCGTACTCGGCCAGCCGGCTCATAAGCGCGAACCAGCGGGCGCGCCAACGAGCGCGCTCTGCGAGCAGACAGGGGGCATCCTTTTCGGCGGCGAGCAGCGCACGGCGGTACAGCGGCAGCATCGCCCGCACGCTCTGGGCCCACTCGGTCGTGCCAGCCCCGAGGGATGCCACCAGGCCCCGGATCCGGGCGTCGAGAACCCACAGGTCCGCCGTCGGCCGCCCGCGAGCAAACAACCAGCTCGCCGCCAACGAGGTCTTGCCGGCCCCCGGGGGCGCCGAGATCCAGACCAGCTTGCAGCCATGCCCGGCATCGAGCTGCTCAAGCTGCTCAAACAGGCGTTGGCGCGGCAGCAGCCCGTCAGCCTGGGGCGGCGTCACTTTCGCCAGCCGCTATCGCTGTCGCTGTCGCGGTTGCACTTGCAGTTGCGGTTGCGGTTGCGGCGCCGCACTTTGATGCGATCGTGTCGTCATCGAGTCCTCCCTGACCCTGCAATTCTGCCGCGGCGCCGTGACGAGGTCGCGAGGATCGGCAAGTGGATCGGTAAGCGAATCGGCAAGCGAATCGGTAGGCCATCGGTGAGTCGCCCGCGCTCACAGTCCGGTTGCGGCCGACGGTTTCGCCGGCGTCGGGCCGCGGATTGCGTGCCGGCGATTGGAGAACCCACATGAAATATGTCCTGACCTGGTGGGTGCGCCCCGGCGGCTCCTATGCCGACTACGAGGCGGCGCAAAAGCGCGTGCTCGGTGTGTTCCAGAAATGGGAGATGCCGGCCAGCCTGAACATCCACCAGTTCCTGGTGCGGATCGGCGAGTTCGGTGGATATGCGGTGGTCGAGACCACGCAGCCGGCCGACATCCATCGCCTGACCAGCGTTTTTGCAGTCTTCCAGTTCCGGCTCGAGCCGGTGCTCGACGTGATGGAGGCGGTGGCGGTGGAGGCCGCGGTTGCGTGGCGGGATGGGTTGGCGGCGTAACCGCAGGCCGGGGAAGCCGGCGCGTCAGGCATGTGATGCCCCTTGTCCACCTCGATGTTGTCCATCGGGGCAGCCAAGCGCGACCGTGACGCGACGGCAGCAAGGGGCAGCTTGACCCATCAGCTTAGCTAAGTCCATACTGCAGAAGCTCGGACACCCACAATGACACTCCAACCCACGCGCAAGCGACAGCGGTTCCATGACCCACACCGTCAACATCCATGAGGCGAAGACACAGTTGTCCCGCCTGCTCGAGGCCGCCGGACGCGGCGAGGACGTGATCATTGCGCGCAATGGGCAACCCATCGCGCGCCTCGTGCCGTATTCGGCAGCGCGGCGCAGCCCCGGCGCCGCCCGCGGGCGTGGCCGCCTGACGCCGGAGTTCTTCGCCGATTTGCCGGCTGATGAACTGCGCCGCTTTGAAGGTGAAATTTGAGGCTGCTGCTCGACACGCACGCCCTGCTCTGGTGGCTGCTCGACGACCCTGCTCTGCCCACCACGGCGCGCCGGGCCATCGAGCGCGCGGAGGCCGTCTATGCCAGCGCCGCCAGCGTGTGGGAGATCGCAATCAAGCAACGCCTGGGCAAGCTGCCCGAGCTGTCGATCAGTGTGGCGGAGCTGCCCGGCCTGATCGGGCAGTCGGGCTTTGTCCCGCTGCCCGTCCACGATCGCCATGCCGCAGCGGTGGGCGCCTTGGCGCAGCATCACCGCGACCCGTTCGATCACCTGCTCATTGTCCAGGCCCGGATGGAAGGCCTGACCCTGATCAGCCGCGATGCGCAGTTCAAGGCTTACGGCGTCGCGCTGAAGTGGTGAACCGTCCCGGCGCTGTGACCTAGAAGCAGTTGACCGCGCCGTTAATCCGCGTTCTCAAGCGCGGCGCTTGTCGTCGGCGCTGCGTGGCGCGGCACCCAGGTGGCGGTAGACCGTCGTGCGCGAAACGCCCAGGGCGCGCGAGGTCTGGCTGACGCTGCGCTCGCAGCGCTCGAACTCGCGCCGCACGAGGTCGGCAACGCTGCGTTGGAGCGCTGACCCCGATGTGCCGCCGGCATCGCCGACGAAGGATTCAATATGACCGGCCTCGATCGCGGCCGCATCGCCGCTGCGCGGGCCGGCCAGCAGCGCGCGCGTCAGCACCGCGCGAAGCTCGCGAAAATTTCCTGGCCAGCGATGACGGGCCAGCAACTCGATCGCCTCGGCGTCGATCGTGGCCTGCGCGTCGACGGTGTGCAGCACCCGCCGCACCGCGTCGGCAAAGTCCTGCCGGCGCCGCAACGGCGGCAACGAAACCTTGACCGTATTCAGCCGATAGAGCAGGTCTTCACGCACCGGCCGCGTCGAGTCGGGGGTGTCGAGGTCGACGTTGGTCGCGGCGAGCAACAGCACATCGACCTTGCGAGCGCTGGTGCCGCCGACAGGACGCACCAGCCGGTCATCCAGAAAACGCAGCAGCGCGGCCTGGAGCTGGCGTGGCAATGCGTGCAGTTCGTCGAGCAGCAAGGTGCCCCCATCGGCGCTGGCGATGAGGCCGATGCTGCCTTCACGCCGGGAGCCGGTGAATGCGCCGCCGACGTAACCGAAGAGTTCGGCTTCGAACAGCGCGTCGGGCAGAGCACCGCAGTTCACGGCCACAAAAGCGCCAGTCCGCGCACTGGCCTGGTGGGCATAACGCGCCAGCAATTCCTTGCCGGTGCCCGTCTCACCCTGGATCAGGATCGGCACGTTCATACGCACCGCCGCAGCCACCAGCCGGCAAGCCTGCGCCACGTCAGGATCAGCGGCGACAAAGTCGGGCGCCGCAGCAGCGTGCATCGACGGCGCCGGCAGTGCTGCCGTGCCGCGACTGCGCGGCGTCGGTGGGGCATGAAGCCGGCGCAACGGCGGCCGCGACACCACGGTCGCGACCAGCGAGCTGCCGAGCATGTCGCGAAGGGGCGCCTCGTGGCTCACGTGCAGTCGGGCCAGTACATGCGCGAAAAGTTCGCCAAAGAGCGCCTCGAAACTCGCGCCGCGGATCGCGTCCAGGCCCACCAGAAGCTGCATTGCGCGGGCGTTGAGCGCCTGAAGCCGGCCCTGCTCGTCAAATGCGAGCAGCCCGGCCGACAGGGTGCTGAGGTACTCGGCGCGGGGATGGATCGCGAGCACGGTCTGGGCTCGCATCTGATGCACGAGCAGCGCGTTTTCGATCTGCGCCGACGCCATCTGCACCAGCGCCAGGGTATGCCGCTGGCGCGATTCGAAGTAGGACGACGCGTCGAGCAGCCCGACGATGGCGCCCGTGGCGTCACGTACCGGCGCTGCGGAGCAGGAGACATCGCCGAGCTTGAGGAAAAAATGCTCGCGTCCGGTCACCGCCACTGCCTGCCCGGTCGCCTGCGCCGTGCCCAGTCCGTTCGTTCCACACAGGTCTTCGCCCCAGCGACTGCCGATGACGATATTCGCGTCCGAGGTCGCCATCAAGAACCGGTTGTCCGCGTAAAGGTCCAGGATCACGCCCTCTTGGTCGGCAAAGGCGAGCAGGAAATTCGAGCCGGCGATCTGCTGCGACAAGGTTTCGAGTTCAGCCCGCGCGAGCCGGCGCACGAACTCGCTGCGCTCGCGGCGGTTCGCCAGGTCGGTGGCATCGGCAACCTGCACCTTCGGCGGCGCCGCGATGTCGAGGCCAAATTCCAGACACCGCGCCCAACTGTCCAGAATCGCCGGCGGTGGCATGCCTTCGGGTGGAAGCGAGTTGCCGCGCGCACGCAAGGCCCTGGCATGGGCGTCACTCAGCCGTCGTTCGTTGCTCGCAATCATCGAGGTGTCCTGCCGCCAATTGAGGCCGGCTTCAAAAACGGCAGGTCGCTGCCTGCGGCGATGGTCACAAGGCTAGCAGCCCTGAACCCCTGAAATTACTGTCCAAAAAGTGAACAATGCTTCATCGCGGAGTGCTCTAACGCTACACCACAACCCGAGCAGACACGACGTGCCACGAGGAGATCGCAGGCCACACTGCGGGTTTTCCTGCATTGGTACGATGATTGCAAATAATCATCGGCTGCGGCAACCGCCGCCGCGATTGCACTGAAAAACATCCACCCTGGAGATCGACCATGCCTTTTCCCCGCCTGCACCCGATGCGGCTCGCTGCCGCAGCCGCGCTGACCTGTGCTGCTGCGCTGCCGGTGTCCGCGCAGCAGAATATCGAAAAGCTCAAGCAGATGAAGGTCGCCACCGCCGACCTCAACATCCCGGTGGTGCCGCAGGCCGGCGCCAACGCCAACGCGATCAAGGAAAACCTTAAGCGGGTGCGCCTGCCGGCCGGCTTCAGGATCGAGCTTTATGCGGTGGTGCCGGATGCCCGCCACATGGCGGTTGCACCGAGCACCAACATGCTCTTCGTCGGCACCCGCAAGACCACCGTCTGGGCCGTGACCGACCGCAACAGTGACGGCATTGCCGACGAGGTCAAGTCCTTCGCGCCGAGCCTGAAGTTCACCAACCCGAACGGTGTCTGCTGGACCAAGGACGGCTTCCTGATCGTTGCCGAACACAACCGCATTCTCAACTTCCCGGCCGCCGAGTTTTTCTATGAAGGCCCGGATGTCGCGGTGATCGAAGTTGTCAGCCAGGGCAAGCTGATCCCGCCCGAAGAAGAGTCTTACAACCACGGTGCGCGCGTCTGCCGGGTCGGGCCTGACGGCATGCTCTATGTCTCGCTGGGCCAGCCGCACAACGTGCAGCCGCGCGACAAGATCAAGCTCTACAACGACGTCGGCATCGGCGGCATGGTGCGCATGAATGCTTTTGACGGCAGCAAGCGCGAGGTCTACGCCACCGGCATCCGTAATTCGGTGGGGCATGACTTCAACCCGAAGGACGGCTCGCTGTGGTTCACCGACAACCAGACCGACGGCATGGGCGACGACATCCCGCTTGGCGAGATCAACCGCATCACCAAGGCGGGCCAGTTTTTCGGCTACCCGTGGAAGCAGGGCAAGACGCGCATCACCGACCACGGCTACGACAAGGATCCGCTGCCGAGCAACATCACCGATCCGCAGGTCTACACGACCGCACATGCGGCCGACCTGGGCATGAGCTTCTACAACGGCAAAATGTTCCCGGCCAAGTACGCGGGCGGCTTCTTCTCGGCGCAACATGGGTCGTGGAACCGCACCACGCCGGTCGGGGCGCAGGTCTTGTTCACGTCGCTCAAGTCCGACGGCACCGCTGACAAGACCGAAGTCTTTGCCGATGGCTGGCTCGACAGCAACGGCCTGTACCGTGGCCGGCCGGTCGACATCGCGGTCATGAAGGACGGCTCGATCCTGATCAGTGACGACTTCGCTGGCGCGATCTATCGCGTCACGTACGCCGCCCCGTGAAGCTCGCTGCCAGCGCATTGATCCTGCTGGCGGCAGCCTCGGCATCGCATGCCCGCGATGCTGAGGCTGGCCGCGTCAAGGCCCAGGCCTGCGCGGTCTGCCACGGGCTCGTGGGCGTATCGGTGACCCCCGATGCGCCCAACCTGGCCGGCCAGCCCGCGATCTACGTCGCCGCGCAACTGCGCGCCTACCGCAGCGGCGCGCGTCCGCACGCGGTGATGGCGGTCTTGGCCAAACCCTTGAGCGACGACGAGATCGACAACCTCGCCGCCTGGTACGCGGCAATCCGCATCGAGGCCCAGGCGCCGCGCTGAGGCGGCGTCGCGCGTTGCTTATCGTGGCGCCATCTCGTGGCGGTGGGCGTCTTGAAGCAACATCACCGCGATCGCCGGGCCGATGTTCTGGCCGTTGGAGCAAGCCGGCGAAGGCAGTGGCGCGGTTGCGGCTTCGACGCTGCTCTGTAGCGGCACCACTTTCCCCAGCTGTGCGACGGCCTGTATCGGGTGGAGCTGTGGAACGGCAGCGCCTGGGTCGATGCCGGCGCAGAACTTCAGGCTGGCGTCAGCTTCCAGACCGGCAGACCGGCAGAGATGTGCCGGCCTCGTCGGGCGGAGGTTTCTAGCTACCGCCGTGCACCCGCAGAAAACTCGCGAAGCGCGGCACACCGGCCTCGGTACTGCCGCGGTGGGTGAAGGTCACGATTGCGCCGATCTGCGGCGGTGACTCGCGCTGCACATCGCTGAAGCCGGTGCCGATAAGGAACTCCACACCTTCGTCGGTGCGCACGCGCAAAGCGCCCATGCGGCCCGCGTGTTTGCCACGCCCGGCCTGGTGACTGACGACGGTGGCTTCGGCGTCGTGCAGTGGTTTGAGTTTCAACAGTGACCGGCTGCGGCCGGTTTCATAGGGAGCGTCGGCGCGGTGCAGCATGAGCCCCTCGCCGCCACCGCGCACGACAGCTTCGAAACGGTGCTGCAACTGCAAACGGCTGGCGACAGCGATCTGCTCCACCGCCACCAACTGCGGCCAGTTGGTGCGCCGCGCGAGGGCTGCGATATGGGCCGCCCGGGCGCTAAATCCGCCGGCGGCGCCGGGCAACTCGAAGACCATGAAGCGCAACTCGCGCCACTCGGCATCGTCGGCTGAAAGCCGCCGCACCGCGCCCATCAGCGCCTCGAATCGGCCACGCCCGAACCACAGTTCGCCGTCGAGCGGCACCGGCGGCAGGCGGGCGGTGAACCAGGCCGGCGCCGGCACCGGCAACCCGCTGCGAAAGCGCAGTCTGTTGCCGTCCCAGAGGGCACGCACACCGTCAAATTTCTCGCTCACCAGAAAACCCGCCGGGTCGACATTCGCCGGCGCGTCCTGCGCCAGCAGCAGTGCAGGTGCAACGTTAGACGTTCGAGCCAGCGCCAGGGCCGGCAGCGCGGGAAGCGCCGCGAGCGTGGCCGAGAAAAGAAATCCGCGTCGTGTCAAGGTGTCGATGGGCATCGAAGGCTTTCGTTGGTCGTGAAACAGCTTGGTTCGCAGTTTTCACGACTCCCTTTCGCCTGCCTATCACCCTGAGGCGTGCACACCTCGCTCGCCGGCTCACCCCCGCTACACCCCCGCTACACCCCCGTCCGGGGGATGTGGCTCAACCCGGTGAGAACAGCTCCTTGATCTGCTGCAGCGCCGCCGGGTCTTCGATGGTCGTCAGGTCGCCGGCGTCGCGGCCTTCACTCACCGCCTGGATCGCGCGGCGCAACAGCTTGCCCGAGCGGGTCTTGGGCAGCGCGCTGACAAAGCGAACCCGCGACGGTCGGGCCACCGCGCCGAGTTGCTCGTCGACGACTTTCATGATCGCGCCTTCGAGCTTCAGCGCGTCGGCAGGGGTCGCGGCCTGAGACACATCCTTGAGCACCACAAAGGCCATCGCCACCTGCCCTTTGAGTTGGTCGGCCACACCGACCACCGCGACCTCGGCCACGCTCGGGTGGCTGGAAATGCTCTCTTCGATCTCGCGCGTGCCCAGCCGGTGCCCGGCGACGTTGATGACATCGTCGGTGCGGCCGAGGATGAAGAGATAACCGTCTTCGTCGCGGATGCCCCAGTCGAAGGTGTTGTAGACCAGCTTGCCCGGGAAGCTCTGCCAGTAGGTCTTCACAAAACGCTCGTCGTCGCGCCAGACGGTTTGCATGCAGCCGGGCGGCAGCGGGCCTTCGATCGTGAGCACGCCTTTTTGTCCCGCGCCGGTCAACTCCGCACCGGTGTTTTCGTCGATCAGCTTCACGTCGTAGCCGTAGACCGCCTTGCCGGGCGAACCGAACTTGGCTCTAGCCGGCTCGATGCCGTTGCACAGGCTCAGGATCGGCCAGCCGGTCTCGGTCTGCCAGTAGTTGTCGATGATCGGGCGGCCGAGTGCCTGGCTGATCCAGGTCGCGGTCGGCTCGTCGAGCGGCTCCCCGGCCAGGAAGAGCGCCCGCAGCGAACTCAGATCGTGTTTTTTCAGCGCCGCGGGGTCGTGTTTTTTCAGCACCCGCACCGCCGTGGGCGCGCTGAACATCGAGGTCACCTTGTACTTTTCAACCAGGCTCCACCAGATCGCCGCGTCAGGCCGGGTCGGCAGGCCTTCGTACATGATCGTGGCCATGCCGGCGATCAAGGGGCCGTAGACGATATAGCTGTGGCCGACGACCCAGCCGATGTCGCTGGTCGAAAAATAGGTCTCGCCGGGCTGGCCGAGAAAGATGTGTTTCATGCTCGCGGCCAGCGCCACCGCGTAGCCGCCGGTGTCGCGCTGCACGCCTTTCGGCGTGCCCGTCGTGCCGCTGGTGTAGAGCGTGTAGCTGGGGTGGGTCGAGGCCAGCCAGGTGCACGGCACCTTCGCGTTCAGGTGCTGCTCGCGCAGGGCGGCGTAGTCGACATCGCGGCCTTCGGTGAGTGGCATCGGGGCCAGGCCGCGGTTGACCATCAACACCTTGCCCGGTTTGTGCGCCGACATCTCGATCGCCTCGTCGAGCAGATGTTTGTAGGGCACCACCTTGCCGCTGCGGCTGCCGGCATCGGCGCTGACGATCAGCGCCGGCTGCGCATCGTCGATGCGTTGGCCCAGGCTGACGCTGGCAAAGCCGCCGAAGACGACCGAGTGGATCGCGCCGATGCGCGCGCAGGCGAGCATCGCAAACGCGGCCTCGGGAATCATCGGCATGTAGACGAGCACGCGGTCGCCCTGCTTTACACCCAATGCCAGCAGCATCGCCGCCATGCGTTCGACCTCGGCCTGCAACTGGCTGAAGGTGTATTCGATGGTCTGGTCGACTTCGGTCGAGACCCAGATCAGCGCGCGGCGATCAGGGTGGATGGCCGCGTGGCGATCGACTGCGTTGTGACACAGGTTGGTGGTGCCGCCGACAAACCAGTTGGCAAACGGCGGGTTGTCATATTCGCAGATCTGCGTCGGTGCTTGTCTCCAATCGATGAGCTTGGCTTGCTCGGCCCAGAAAATGTCGCGGTGGTCGATCGACTGCCGGTAGAACTCGTTGAAACCCATCGCCGTCTCCTTGTTGGTCGTGCCTTGCAATCAATCGACAATCGGCGCCCTGACCAGCGCCAGGGCGTCCTTGAAGCGCGGCTGTTTGCAGTCACCCAGCCACTCGAATACCACCATCTCGACACTCACGATCGTCGCGCCGGCCGCGGCCAGGCGGGCCATCGCCAAGCCATGGTCGTTGGCCGAACGCGACCCGCAGGCCGGCGCCACGACCCACACCCGCCGCCCCGCACGCAGCAGGCCCAGCGCGGTCTGCAGCAAACATACGTGCGCTTCACAGCCGGCGATGACAATATCGCTGCGTGCCGGGTCGAGCCGCGTTAGCAAGCCATCGGCATCGGTGCTGATGTTGGTACCCGCAGCGGCACACGCATCGAAGTGCATTTTCGTCAGCGTGCTTGCGCAGCGCTGACGGATCGACTCGACATTCGGCCCCAGGCCGGCGGGGTTCTGCGCGGTCCCGATGACCGGGATGCCGAGCAGCAGGGCGGCATCGGCCAGCCGCTCGGCGTGCGCCAGCACGGCGCTGGCGCGGTGGATCGCCGGCATCAGACGCTGCTGGTAATCCACCAGCACCAGCGTGCAGCGGCTGGCAATCATCGCGTCATGCATCAGCGTCTCCGTAGCGACGCGGTCGGCGTCGGAAAACCCGACAATAACCGGGATCAACGGCCATTGAACCGGCAGGAGCGCAACGATGAATGCACACATGGCAGCGGCGACCCAGGCGGCGGCGGCCCAGGGCCAGCCGGCTGGGGCGCACGCTGGCGCAACGGCGCTGCCCGGCACCTTCATGTCCGGCCGCGACTACGCCGAGTCGCTGCGGCGCTACCGCCCGGTGGTCTACGTCGATGGCCAACGCATCGAGTCCGTTGCCGACGCGCCCCAGTTGCGCCCGGGTGTCAACGCCCTTGCGGTGACCTACGACTTTGCACTCGACGCGGCCAAGGCGCCGCTGATGACCGCAGTGCAGACCGCGCGCGGCCGGCGCGTCAACCGCATGCTGCACATCAACGAGTCGGCCGGTGACCTGCTGAACAAGCTCGAAGCGGTGCGCATCCTGTGCCAGGAAACCGGCTGCGCGCAGCGCTACCTGGTGCACGACGCGATGAATGCGCTGGCGCAGGCCAGCGCGCGCATCGACGATGCCGGCGGCACGACCGAACACCGCGCGCGGTTTGCCGACTACCTGGCGCATGTGCAGGACAACGATCTTTCGCTCGGCATCGCGATGACCGACGCCAAGGGCGACCGCAGCCGCAGGCCGCATGAACAGGCCAACCCCGACACCTATGTGCATGTCGTCGAACGCAGCGCCCGCGGCATCGTCATCAGCGGCACCAAGGCGATCGTCACCGGCGCGCCCTACATGCACGAGATCCTGGTCATGCCGTGCCGCCAGATGGGCCCGGCCGACGCCGACTTTGCGGTCTGCTGCGCGCTGCCGGTGGACGCCCCGGGGCTGACCATGATCGCGCGCCCCGCCGGCCGGCCGGGAGACAAGGTCGAACATGGCGCGGCGCTGTTCTCGCGCCGCTATGGCCAGTCCACCGGGGTATTGATTTTCGACAAGGTCTTCGTGCCCTGGGAACGGGTATTTTTCTCCGGCGAAAAGGGTGAGGTCGAACATTCCAGCGTGCTGACTTACGCCTACGCAACCCACCACCGGCACAGTTGCATCGGCGCGCGGGCGGGGTTCGGCGACCTGCTCATCGGCGCCGGCGCTCTGATGTGCGAAGCCAACGGCTTCGACCCCGGCGAGCGCGCCAACCTGCGCGACCCGATGGTCGAGCTGATCAAGATCACCGAAGGCTTTTATGCCTGCGGTGTGGCCGCCAGCGTCTACGGCACGCAAGACCCGCATTACGGCAATTTCATGCCCGAGCCGGTCTTCAGCAATATCGGCAAGCTGCTGCTCGCGACGCAGATCTACGACATGCACCGGCTCGCCCACGAAGTCTCGGGCGGCCTCATCGTGGCCTTGCCCGGCCCCGACGAAGACCACAACCCGGCGACCGCGGCAACCCTGGCCGAAGTGCTGCGTGCGAACCCCGCCGTGCCCTACGACAAGCGCATCGAGGTTGCGCGTTTCATCGAAGACCTGACCGCGTCTTATCAGGGCGGCTGGTACTCCGTCATCAGCCTGCACGGCGGCGGGTCACCGGCGGCGATGCGGCAGGAAATCTGGCGCCAGTACCCGGTGGG
>JAYUSP010000296.1:0-4910 GCA_043755615.1 Betaproteobacteria bacterium | reverse complement strand
TCGACAACTCGGTGACGAGCTTGATGCGCTGCGCCTCGCCGCCACTCAGCGTCGGTGACGGCTGGCCGAGCGTGAGGTAACCCAGGCCAACGTCCTGCAGCAGTTGCAGCGGGTGGGCGATCGACGGCATCGATGCAAAAAACGGCAGCGCTTCGTCGACCTCCATCTGCAAGACATCGCCGATGCTTTTGCCGCGCCAGCTCACGGCGAGCGTTTCGCCGTTGAAGCGCGCGCCGTGGCAGACCTCGCAGAGCACTTTGACATCCGGCAGAAAACTCATCTCGATGGTGCGCAGGCCCTGGCCTTCGCAGGCCGGGCAGCGGCCATCGCCGGTATTGAAGCTGAAGCGCGCCGCGGCGTAGCCCCGCGCCTTGGCTTCGAGCGTTTCTGTGAAGAGTTTGCGAATGGTGTCCCAGAAGCCGATATACGTCGCCGGGCACGAGCGGGGTGTCTTGCCGATCGGCGTCTGGTCGACTTCGAGCACCCGGTCGACGGCCTCGAAGCCGCTCAATCCAGCGCAGCCGGCCCAGGCCGGATGCTGCCCTGCCGCTTGTGCGTCGCGGCCGGCCTTGCTGATGCGCTGCGCCACCGCGGCATGCACATTCGTCAGCAGCACATCACGCGCCAGCGTGCTCTTGCCCGATCCGCTGACGCCGGTGACGGCGACCAGGCGCTGCAGCGGCACGCTCACATCGACGTGCTGCAAGTTGTGCATCGACGCCCCCGTCAGTCGCAACGCGGGTGCATCGGCGCTGACTGCGCGGCGCGCGCGCAGCGGGTGTTTGAGCGGATTGGCCAGCAACCGGCCGGTGACCGATTCGCCCTGCGCCGACAGGTCGGCGACGCTGCCCTGCGCGACCAGCCGTCCGCCGCGCTTGCCTGCGCCCGGGCCGATATCGATGATGTGTTCGGCGCGCCGGATGGTGTCTTCGTCGTGTTCGACGACGACCAGCGTATTGCCCTTGTCGCTCAATGATTGCAGCGCTTTCAGCAGCACGCCGTTGTCGCGCGAATGCAGGCCGATCGTCGGCTCGTCGAGCACGTAGCAGACGCCTTGCAGGTTGCTGCCCAACTGCGCGGCGAGCCGGATGCGTTGCGCTTCGCCCCCCGACAGCGTCGGCGCGGCACGGTCGAGTGTCAGGTAACCGAGCCCGACTTCTTCGAGAAACTCGAGCCGGCCGCGGATCTCGGTGATGACGTCGCGCGAGATCTCGGCGTCGCGGCCTTGCAGCATGAGCGCGTTGACCCAGGCGCGGCAGTCCTGCACCGACATGCCGGCGACGGCGCTGATCGGTACGTCGGCAAAACTCACCGCGCGCGAGTTGCGGTTCAGGCGCGAGCCCTGGCAGTCGGGGCAGGGTTCGTCGACCAGGCCCTCGGCTTCGGCTTCTTCGGCAGGGAAGCTGAGTTCGCGGCCCTTGTTGTCTTCGTCGCGCACCGAATCGTCGTAAACCTTGCGCTGCTCGCGCGTGAGCTTCAAGCCGGTGCCGACGCAGGTGGTGCACCAGCCATGTTTGCTGTTGTAGCTGAACATGCGCGGGTCCAACTCGGGATAGCTGGTGCCACATTGCGGGCAGGCACGTTTGGTCGAGAAGACCTTCAGCGCGCCGATCTGCGCCGTCGATTGGCCCGAGTCCATCGCCGCCGCGAGTCCGTCGAGCGGGTGCAGCAGATGCAGCACACCCTTGCCCAGTTCGAGTGCGCGGCTCAATGCGGCACGCAGTTGCACTTCGTGTTCAGGCGCGATCACGATGTCGGCCACCGGCAGTTCGATCGTGTGCTCCTTGAAACGGTCAATGCGCGGAAAGGGGTCGAGCTTCAGAAACTCGCCGTCCACGCGCAGGTGCGTGTGGCCTCGTGCCTTGGCCCACTTGGCAAGATCGGTATAGACCCCCTTGCGGTTGACGACCAAGGGCGCGAGCAGGCCGACATGGGCGCCGGCGTGGTCGCGCAGCAATTGTGCGGCGATGCTCTCGGCGCTCTGCGGCCGCACCGCGGCGCCGTCGTGGATGCAATGCTGCAGGCCGAGCTTGACCCACAGCAGGCGCATGAAATGCCAGACCTCGGTCGTCGTCGCGACCGTGCTCTTGCGGCCACCGCGGCTCAGGCGCTGCTCGATCGCCACCGTCGGCGGGATGCCGTAGACCGCATCCACCTCGGGCCGGCCTGCCGGCTGCACGATGCTGCGCGCGTAGGCGTTGAGCGATTCGAGATAACGCCGCTGGCCTTCGTTGAACAGGATGTCAAACGCCAGCGTGCTCTTGCCCGAACCCGAGACGCCGGTGACGACGCTGAACTTGCCGCGCGGGATGTCGACACTCAGCGATTTCAGGTTGTGCTCGCGGGCGTTGACGATGCGGATCGAATGGTCTTCGACACGCGGCGCGGCATAACGCGGTGCGGCCTCGGCGACCGCCGCGCCAAGGCTGCCGTCATACTCGCGCAGGGCGCGGCCGGTGTGCGACGTGGCATGTGCGCGCAGGTCGTCGGGGGTGCCGACCGCAACCACCTCGCCGCCGCCTTCGCCCCCTTCGGGCCCAAGGTCGACGATCCAGTCGGCATTGCGCACGACGTCGAGGTTGTGTTCGATCACAAACAGCGAGTGGCCGACATCGATGAGCTTGCGCAACGCGCGCATGAGCTTGTTGATATCGTCGAAATGCAGCCCCGTGGTCGGCTCGTCGAAGAGGAACAGCGTGCCCTTTTTTGCCAGCCGCTGTGACGGCGACGCCACCGCGCCGGCCAGAAAACCGGCGAGCTTGAGGCGCTGCGCTTCGCCGCCGGAAAGGGTCGGCACCGGCTGCCCAAGGCGCACATAGTCGAGGCCGACATCGACGATCGGCTGCAGTTTGTTGATCACCTCGCGGTCGTCGCGAAAGAGCTGCACCGCTTCGTTGACGGTCAGGTCGAGCACATCGGCGATGCTCAACTGGCGCGGCCCGCGCACGAGCTTGACGTCGAGGATCACGCTGCGGAAACGGCGGCCGTCGCAGTCGGGGCAGCGCAGGTAGACGTCGGACAAAAACTGCATCTCGACATGTTCGAACCCCGAGCCGCCGCAGGTCGGGCAGCGGCCGTCGCCGGCGTTGAAGCTGAACATGCTGGCGCTGTAACTGCGCTCCAGTGCCAGCGGCGCACCGGCAAACAGTTTGCGCAGTTCATCGAAGGCACCGACGTAACTGGCCGGATTGCTGCGTGCGGTCTTGCCGATCGGGCTCTGGTCGACAAACACCGCATCGGCCAGCCAGTCGGCACCGAGCAGGCGGTCGTGCGCGCCCGGAGTTTCAGTGGCCTTGCCGAAGTGGCGCGCCAGCGCGGGGTAGAGCACGTCCTGCATCAGCGTGCTCTTGCCCGAACCCGAAACGCCGGTGATGCAGACCAGGCGCTGCAGCGGGAATTCGACGGTCACCGATTGCAGGTTGTGCTCGCGCGCGCCTTCGACAATCAGTTTTGGCGTGGTTTCGTTGACCAGGCGGCGAAACCCCAGACCGGCCTGCTTGCGCGCGCCGAGGTAGGCCCCGGTCAGGGTGTCAGCATCACGTGCAGCGTTAGGCGTGCCGTCAAAGACGATCTGGCCACCACGTTCACCCGGCCCCGGGCCCATGTCGATCAGGCGGTCGGCGGCGAGCATCACCGCCGGGTCATGTTCGACGACGACCAGCGTATTGCCGGCATCGCGCAGCCGGTGCATCGCCTGCACGATGCGGCCCATGTCGCGCGGGTGCAGGCCGATGCTCGGTTCGTCGAGCACGAACATGGTGTTGACCAGCGAGGTGCCGAGCGCGGTGGTCAGGTTGATGCGCTGGACTTCGCCGCCACTGAGCGTGCGGCTCTGGCGGTCGAGCGTCAGGTAGGCCAGGCCGACATCGCAGAGGTACTTCAGGCGCGTGCGGATCTCGTCCAGCAGCAACTTCAGCGCTTCGTCGAGCAGCGTGCTGTGCAGCGTCAGGCCGTCGAAAAAACGGCGCAGGCGCTCGATCGAAATCTGCATCAGGTCGTGCAGGTGCAGCCCGGGCAGGGCTTCGAGCTGCTCGCGCGACCAGGCCGCGCCGACCGGCAAGAAGCGTTTTGCCGGCGGCAGCACCGCATCGGCATCGGCCTGGGTGCCGATGCGCCAGAGCAGCGATTCGAGTTTCAAGCGCGCGCCGCCACAGACGCCGCAGGGTGTGTAGCTGCGGTATTTGGACAACAGCACGCGGATGTGCATCTTGTAGGCCTTGCTCTCCAGATAACCGAAGAAGCGGCGCACGCCGTACCACTGCTTGTTCCATTTGCCGGCCCAATGTGGCGACCCTTCGATGACCCACTCGCGCTGCGCGGGCGTGAGCTGGTTCCAGGCGGTGTCGCGCGGGATGCCGGCGTCGCCAGCGTGGCGCATCAGGTCGTCCTGGCATTCCTGCCAGGCTGGTGTCTGGATCGTCTTGATCGCGCCGTTGCGCAGGGTCTTGCGGTGGTCGGGGATGACCAGGCCAAGATCAACACCGATGACGCGCCCAAACCCGCGGCAGGTTTCGCAGGCACCAAACGCCGAGTTGAAGCTGAACAGCGCCGGCTGCGGATCGGCATAACGCAGGTCACTTTCCGGGCAATGCAGGCCGGTGGAGTAGCGCCAGGCATCGGCCGTCGGCGGATTGGCGGCCCCAGCGTCGTCCGCCGGCATCGCGTAGACGTTCAAGCGCCCGCCACCGCGCTTGAGCGCGAGCTCGATCGCTTCCATCACGCGCACCTGCTCGGCGCCGGCCAGGCGCAACCGATCGGCCACGACATCAAGCACCTTGCGCGTGCCGACCAAGCGCTCGGCATGCACCCGCGTGAAGCCGCTTGCCGACAGCCACTGCGCCTGCTGCTCTGGCGTGGTGTCGGCGGGCAGCTCGACCGGGAAAGCAAAGACCAGCCGCGGGTCGGCGGCG
>JAYUSP010000295.1:0-4921 GCA_043755615.1 Betaproteobacteria bacterium | reverse complement strand
GGGGGTATGGGATCGGCAGGCGACGTGGTCATTCGGGGCTGAGCTTCAAAAGCCGGTAAAGAGGAAGTCCAGTGCGCCGTCGATGCTGAGGCGTTGATCGCGCAGGTTGGCCACGGGCCGGCGCAGCAAGGCGAGCGGAAACGTGCCGAGGTTGGCCGTATCGGCATAGACCCGCTTGCCGGCGACGTCGAACGCCGGGTTCAGGCGATCCTTGGTCGGGATGGATGGCGAAACGACTCGCAACGGCACGATGACCCGTGTCGCCAAGGTGTCCAGGTGGTTGGCCTGCACGTCCAGCCAGAACGGCGTGTGGCGCCGCTCTTCCGTCAGCGGGGTGGGGTAGACATCAAAACGAGCCAACGCCGTCGCCGATTCAAACACCGCTTTCGGTCGATGCCGGCGGTGATTGTTTAAGGTGCCTTCGCACGCGCTGCGAAAACGTGCCTTCGCGTTCGATGCGTGCGTTGTAGTGTGCGATGGCGTCCTTGTTGTCTTCGTTCCAGCGCGCCCAGTAGCGTTTTTGCACCTCTTCGGCAAGCAGCGCATCGACGGTGGCAGACAGATTCATGCCCAGCGCACGGGCGGCGTCGAGGACCTTGGCGTTGAGGCTGAGGTTGGTGGCGCGTTTTGGCGCCGGGTCAAATTGAGGCATGCAAACCCTCCATCAATCGTGCGCATGAATTATGCATGTTCCAGCACCAAGGGCATATCGAACTGCATCGCCGCCAGCCTTGCATACAGCCCGCCGCGAGCGACGAGTTCGGCATGCGTGCCGATATCCACGATGCGGCCGGCATCAAGCACCACGATGCGGTCGGCGCGCAGCACCGTGGCCAGCCGGTGCGCGATGACGATCGTCGTGCGCCCGGCCATCGCGGCTTCGAGCGCGGCCTGCACCATGCGCTCGCTTTCGGCGTCGAGCGCGCTGGTGGCTTCGTCGAGCAACAGCAGCGGCGGGTTTTTCAGCATCGCCCGCGCGATCGAAATCCGCTGCCGCTGCCCACCCGAAAGGCGCACGCCGCGCTCGCCAAGAAAGGTGGCGTAACCCTGCGGCAGCGCCATGATGAAGTCGTGAGCAAACGCCGCCTTCGCCGCGGCCTGCACCTGTGCATCGCTGGCATCGGGGCGGCCGTAGCGGATATTTTCCAGCGCCGATGTCGAGAACACCGTGCTGTCCTGCGGCACGATGCCGATGCGGGAACGCAGCGCGTCCAGCGAAGCCTCGTTGACGGCGACGCCGTCGACGCTGATGCGGCCCTGCTGCACATCGTAGAAGCGCAGCAGCAGTTGCAGCACCGTACTTTTTCCCGCGCCGCTGGGTCCGACCAGGGCCACCGTTTCACCCGGCCGCACGCCTAAGTCGAAGTCGCGCAGCGAGGCCTGCGCCGGGCGCGACGGGTAGTGAAAAGTGACGCCCTCGAAGCGCACGCCTGAGCCGCCGTTGACCGCGGGCAGCGGCCGTGGCTGCAGCGGCGGCGCCACCGGCGACTGGGCGCCGAGCAGCTCCATCAGCCGCTCGGTGGCGCCGGCCGCGCGCAGCAAGTCGCCGTAGACCTCGGACAGCACCGCCACCGAGCCGACGAGGATCATCACGTAGATGACGGTCTGCCCCAGATGGCCGGCGCTGATCTTGCCGGCGATGACCGCCTGCGTGCCCTGGTACAGCCCCCACAGCAGCGCGCCGAAGGTGGCGGTGATGATGAAAGCCACCAGCATCGCGCGCACCCGCGTGCGTTTGCGTGCGGTGTCAAAGGCCTTTTCGGTGGCCTCGTCGAAGCGCGCCGCCTCGCGTTGCTGCTGGACATAACTCTGCACCACGGGGATCGAGTTCAGCACCTCGGCGGCAATCGCGCTGGAGTCGGCCACGCGGTCCTGGCTGGCGCGGCTGAGCTTGCGCACGCGGCGGCCGAAATACAGCGCTGGCACGACCACCAGCACCAGGATGCCGAGCACCTGCGTCATCACATAGGGGTTGGTGATGACCAGCATCGCCAGCGCGCCGATGCCCATCACGGTGTTGCGCAGGCCCATGCTCAGCGACGAGCCGACAACGGTCTGCACCAGCGTCGTGTCGGTGGTCAAGCGGCTCAGGACCTCGCCGGTTTGGGTGGTCTCGAAGAACTCCGGGCTCTGTTCGATGACATGCGCGTAGACGGCATTGCGCAGATCGGCCGTGATGCGCTCGCCGAGCCAGCTGACCATATAAAAGCGCAGCGCCGAAAAGAGCCCGAGCGCGGCGCCGACACCGAACAGCGCGACAAAGTGTTCGCGCAGCGCCATCACGCGCGCGCCGGGGTCGGCCGAGACCAGGCCGGTATCGATGAGCGACTTCAGCGCCACCGGCAGCACCAGCGTGCTGGCGGCGGCCAGCACCAGAAAAAGCACCGCCAGCGCGATGCGGGTCCAGTAGGGACGCATGAACGGCAGCAAGCCGCTCAGCGATTTGGGCGTGGCCGCGGCAGCGCGCGAGGTTTCCTTGGGCATGCAGCCGAGTCTATCGGTGGCGGGGGATGCCCACTGGCCCCGGGCGGGCCGCACCGGCTGCCGTCGCAACACTCGCCCGGTCGCAACCATTCTCAACCGTTCGCTCGCCGCCGCCCCCGCGCACGCCGCGGCTACCTCACTCGCGAACAAAACGCAGCTTCTGCCCGCCCTGGTGCAGCACCAGCGCCGCCGGCACGTCGGCGCTGCCTTCGAAGTGAATCTCCAGCGGCGTGATGCGCGCGAAGAAGCGCCGCGGGTCGATGCCAAACAGCTCGAAATCGCCTTGCCCGGTGGCGCGTGCGAGCAGCTTGCCACCCTGCACCTGCACAAGGAGTCTGAAGTTCGGGTTCAAGGCGTAGCTGCCGGCCAGCGGGGCAAGCACCGCGGCGTCGATCGCCACCGGTTCGCGGGCAGTCTGTTTTTTCTCGGCTGCGACATCACGCGGCGGCACGCTCGGGTCGACGGCGTGAATCGCCAGATCGTTGACCGAACCCGCCGCGTTGGACAACACCACCGCCGCGCGGCGCCGCTCGGGGTCAAGGATGACCATGCTCGCAAAACCAAAGGTGCCACCGTCGTGCAAGACCACACGGCGGCCATTCAGCGGCGCCAGGATCCAGGCCAGGCCGATCGGGTTGGCCGGGCTCGGGCCGGCAGCGCGTTCCTTCAACGCCAGCGCAAAAGCCGGCGCCAGCGGCGTGTCGACGAAGCCGGCCGCGGCCTGTGCATAGCGCGCCAGCGAACGCGCCGAGCCGACCAGCGCGCCGGCCCCGGCGAGCGCATCAAACTGCCAGCGCGGCACGACGCGCGCTTGAGCGTCATGGCCGGGGGCCAGGTAGGGGACCGTGCCGCCGGTGGTCGCGATCTGGATCTCGTCCAACTGCAACGGCGCGAGCACACGCTCGCGTATCAGCAGCGCAAAAGGCTTTCGCGCGTGCCGGGCCAGCGCGTGGCCGAGCAGGCCAAAACCGAGGTTCGAATATTCCCAGCGGCTGTCGCGGGGCGCGGTCGCTTTCCAGCCCGCCAGAAATTCGTTCAACGCGGTGTCGCCGTAGTCGGCGTAGGGGTCGGTGGCGTCGCGCGGTTGCAGGTTCGACGGCAGCCGCGGCAAGCCGGATCGGTGGGTCGCCAGGTCGGCCCAGGTGATCGGCGCACCGACGCTGTCGCGCAGCCTGGTGCCGCCGAGAACCGATTCGACCGGATCGTCGAGCCGCAGTTCGCGACGCAGCACCATGTCGGCGAGCAGCAACCCGACAAATGTCTTCGTGACCGAGCCGTACTCAAAACGTGTATCGGCGTCGGGTGCGCTGTCCAGCCCGGCCGCCAGCCGGCCACCGGTGCTCAACTGCACGGCAGTGCCTTCGGCCACCGCGGCCACCAGGCCGACACCTTCGTGGCGCAGGCGTTCGTGCAGCGCGGCGGCCAACGGCGCTGGTGCGGCGGCTGGCGAAGGCCCGGCCTGGGCGCGCAACTTTCCGGTCATCGACAGCAGCGCGGCGGCGCCGGTGGTGTTGAGCAGCAGACGTCGTTGCATCGGGTCGATGGCCCTGCGGGTTGTTCAGCGACCGTCGGCCTTGCGGCTGGGCGGCGGCTTGATGTTGTCGGCAACTTTACGCCCGCGCCGTGACAAGGCATCGCGCAGCAGGTATTCGGCCTGCGCATTGGCGCTGCGCAGTTCCTGGGCCGCGAGCCTTTCGATTTCTGCCCACAGCGCCGGGTCCACGCGCAGCAGAAAACTCTTCTTGTCCGGGCTGGCCATCGCTGTCGTCGGGCTGCGCCTGCGTCAACCGTAGAGCGTGCCGGTATTGACGATCGGCTGGGTCTCCTTGTCGGAGCACAACACCACGAGCAGGTTGCTCACCATCGCGGCCTTGCGCTCGTCGTCGAGATTCACGATCTCGCGCTCCGACAGGCGCTTGAGCGCGGCCTCGACCATGCTCACCGCGCCGTAGACGATCTTGGTGCGTGCGCTGATGATCGCCTCGGCCTGCTGGCGGCGCAGCATCACCTGCGCGATCTCCGGCGCGTAGGCCAGGTGGCTCAATTTGGCGTCGAGGACTTCGACCCCGGCGCTGTCGAAACGCGCTTCGAGTTCGGCCTTCAGCGACGCGGCGACGACCACCGCGCCGGCGCGCAGCGTGACCTCTTCGCTGCTGTCGTCGTCACCATGGTCGTAGGCGTATTGCGCAGCCAGGTGGCGCACCGCGGCTTCGGCCTGGATGGCGACAAAACGCTCGAAATCATCGACTTCAAAAACCGCGCGCGCGGTGTCGAAGACACGCCACACGACAACCGCACCGATCTCGACCGGATTGCCACGTTTGTCGTTGACCTTGAGCGTCGGCGAATTCAGGTTGCGCGCGCGCAGCGACAGCTTGCGCTTGGCGTACAGCGGGTTCGCCCAGCGCAGGCCTTCGCTGCGGTCGGTGCCGCGGTA
>JAYUSP010000294.1:0-4921 GCA_043755615.1 Betaproteobacteria bacterium | reverse complement strand
CGCGTCGGCAAGCATGCCGACGAAGCCGAGGTGCTGCGCGGCGGCCTGATGTTGTCGTACGGCCTGCACACCGAAGCCGGCGCGATCTTTGCGCAACTCATCGAGCGTGGCACCGCACCCGCGGTGCGCGACCGGGCCTGGTTTTTTCTGGCCAAGATGCGCTACCAGCGCGGCCTGATCAACGAGGCGCAAGCCGCGCTGGACCGCGTCGGCGACCAGCTGCCGCCCACGCTGCAAGAAGACCGGGGCCTGCTTCAATCGAACCTGATGCTCGCGCGTGGCGAATACATCGCCGCCGCGACGCTGCTGACGGCAATGACGGCGATCACGGCGCAAGCCGGCGCCGGACTGAATCTCCGATCGGCCGCATCGGCTTCATCTGCCCCCTACGTCCGTTTCAACCTCGGCGTCGCCTTGGTCAGGAGCGGTGACGTAGCGCGCGGTGCAGCGCTGCTCGACGAACTCGGCCGCGCGCCGGCCGCCGACGACGAGGCCTGGAGCCTGCGCGACAAGGCCAACGTCGCGCTCGGGTTTGCGGCGTTGCAGGACGGCCAGCCGCAGGCGGCGCGCCCGGCGCTCGAGCGCGTGCGGCTGAACGGCCTGCATTCCAACAAGGCCTTGCTCGGTTTTGGCTGGGCCGCGGCCGTGCTCAAACAGCCCCGGCTGGCGCTGGTGCCCTGGGCCGAACTTGGGAGCCGCCAGCTCGACGATGCGGCGGTGCTGGAGGCACGCATCGCCGTGCCCTACGCCTATGCCGAGCTGGGTGCCTACGGGCAGTCGCTCGAGCGCTATCTCGACGCGATCGCAACCTTCGATCGCGAGGGCCGGCGCCTGGACGAATCGATCGCCGCGGTGCGCGACGGCAAACTCGTCGACGGCTTGCTCGAGCGCCACCGCGGTGAAAATATCGGCGGGTGGTGGAACCTCGGCGAGCTGCCCCAAATGCCACAACTGCAACACCTGCCTCACGCCGGACATCTGGCGCCGGTACTCGCCGGGCACCCGTTCCAGGAAGCTTTCAAGAACCTGCGCGACCTGCAGTTCCTCGGCCGCAATTTGAGCGACTGGAATGACAAGGTCGGCGTTTATGGCGACATGCTGCTGACGCGGCAGGAGGCCTATGCAAGCCGGCTGCCAAAGACCTTGGCGCGCTCCCGCGAGATCACGCTGGGCCCGCTGCAAGCCCAGCGCGAGCTGCTGTCGGCGCAGCTCAAAGCAGCTCAAGCCGACGCTGACGGCCGCGCTTTTGCCGACGACAAACAGCGCGACCTGGCACAACGCATCGAGCGCCTGCAACAGGCCCTGGCCAGCGGTGTCCCGCTGACCGATGCAGCGGCCGCCAAGGAGCGTGTTCGCCTGGCCGCGGGTGCATTGACCTGGCAACTGGCGCAGGACCACTCGGCGCGCGCGTGGGGCGCAACGAAGGGCCTGCAGGCCATCGACACCGGCCTGGCCGATGCACGGCGGCGTGAAGCCGCGCTGGTGCAGGCGCAGCGTGACGAGCCGGCAAAATTCCAGGCCTACTCGCAGCGCCTCGCCGCGCTTGGCGAGCGCTTGCGCGGCCTGCAACCGCAGGTCGCGGTTTTGGCGCAGGAGCAGCGTGTCGAGGTTGAGCAGACCGCCGTCGCCGCGCTGGAGAGCCAGAAGACGCGGCTTGCCGAATACACGATGCAGGCACGGTTTGCCGTGGCGCAGCTCTATGACCGCGCGCAGGTCGCCGCGGTCAAGCCCGCCACCGGCAGCACCGATGCCAGCCCGACCCAGGAGCGCGGCATTGCAATCCAGAAAACACCTTAGCGTGCCGAGCGCGCTCGCGACCGCACTCGCGACCGTCGCGCTGCTCGGTGCGTGCGCCGGCAAGCGCGGCCCGCAGCCGCTCGAACCGCTGACCTTGAAGTCGCTCGCTGATCGCCAGGTCGATGTCGGCCCCGATGCCGGCATCCCGGCGAATGTCGATCGCACCATTGCCGCGTACCGGGAGTTTCTCGCCGCTGCGCCCAAGGCCGCGCAGCGCCCCGAAGCAATGCGCCGCCTCGGTGACCTGGAAATGGACAGCGCCGACAACAAAGCCGCGGCCCAAAGCAGCACCGGTGTGCCCGACTACCGGGCGGCGATCAACCGCTACGAAGAGTTCCTGAAGTCCTACCCCAAGGACCCCGGCAACGATCGTGTCCTCTATCAACTCGCGCGTGCGCATGAGCAAGACGGCAAGCTCGAAGTCGCACTGGTCACGCTGGACAGACTCGTCGCCGCCTACCCGCAGACCGCCTACAGCGCCGAGGCGCATTTCCGCCGCGGTGAACTGCTTTTCGCGACCCGCGACTATGCAAAAGCCGAGCGCGCCTACACCAACGTGCTCGCCGGCGCCGCCGAGCACCCTTACCGTGATCGTGCGCTGTACATGCAAGGCTGGTCAGTCTTCAAACAGGGCCGGCTCGAAGATTCGCTAGCCTCGTTTCTTGGCGTGCTCGATACCAAGTCGGCAGCCCTGGCCGCCGGCGGGCCGATCGACACACTCAAAGACCTGTCGCGTGCCGACCGCGAACTCGTCGAAGACACCTTCCGCGTCACGAGCCTGTCGCTGGCAAACCTGCAGGGCGCCGCTTCGATCGCGCCGCTCGTGGCCGGTGGCGGCAGCGACGGCCGCGCCACGCGCCGGGCGTACGAGTTCCGCATCTACCAGCAGCTCGGCGAGCTCTACCTCAAGCAAGAGCGCGTGAAGGATGCCGCTGACACGCTGGCCCTCTTTGCGCGCCAGTACCCGGTGCACGCGCAGGCGCCGCAGATGCAGGCCCGCGTGATCGACATCTACCAGCACCACGGTTTTGCCAACCTGGCGCTGCAAGCCAAGAAGGACTATGTTGTGCAGTACGGCGTGGCGAGTGACTTCCGCCACACCAACGCCGCCGGCTGGGAAACCGCGCAGCCGCTGGTCAAGGCCCACCTGACCGAGCTGGCGCGCCACCACCACGCCAACGCGCAGAAGACCAAGGCCAGCGCCGACTACGAAGAGGCCATCCGCTGGTACCGCCTGTACCTGGCGTCGTACCCGCAAGACCCGGGCGCGGCACAGAACCAGTTCTTGCTCGCCGAACTGCTGTTCGAAGACAAGCGCTTTTTGCTTGCCGCCGCCGAGTACGAAAAAGCCGCTTACGACTTTACGGCCCATCCGCGCAGTGCCGATGCCGGCTACGCCGCGCTGCTGGCGCATGCCGGGCGCGAGAAAGAGGCCAGAGCCCCCGAGCTGCCCGCTGCGCAGCGGGCTGGCATCTTCAGCGCAATGAAGTTCGCCGAGACCTTTGCCGGCGATCAGCGTGCTGGCCTGGTGCTGGCCAGCACGGCCGAAAAGCTCTTCGTGCTGAAGGACGCGGAACAGGCCGCCACGGTCGCGCGCCGGGTGCTGGCGATGCAGCCCGAAGTCGCGCTGCCGCAGCGGCGTGTGGCGTGGACCGTGCTGGCCCACACCGCGTTCGACAGCGCCGCTTTTGGCGAATCCGAAAAAGCCTACGGTGAAGTTCTGGCGCTCACCGAAGGCGGCGCTGCCGGCCGCGCCGAACTCGTCGAGCGGCTTGCGGCATCGGTCTACAAACAAGGAGAGCTGGCGCTGGCGCAAAAACAGCCGCGCGATGCGGTGCTGCACTTCTCGCGCGTCGCGACGATGGCGCCGCAATCGGCGATAAACGCCAGCGCGATGTTCGACGCCGCCAGCGCGCTGATCGGCCTCAAGGACTGGGACGCCGCCGCGCGCGCGCTGGAAGATTTTCGTCAGCGCTTTGCAAAACATCCGCTCCAATCGGAGGTCACACCGAAGCTCGCGCTGGTCTATCTCGAACAACAGCGTTGGGCGCCTGCTGCAGCGGAATTCGAGCGCATCGCGACGAACAACCCCGACCCTGCGATCGTGCGCGACGCACATTTCCAGGCCGCTGCCCTGCACGAAAAAGCGGGTGCGCAGCCGATGGCTGTCAAGGCCTGGGAGCGCTATCTCAAAGCCTTCCCGGCGCCGCTGGAGCCGGCCCTGGATGCGCGCATCCGCCTGGCTGCGCTGGCGCGCGCCGACGGCGACAGCAAGCGCGAATTGGCGCTGCTCAAGCAGGCCTTCGATGCTGAACAGCGAGGTGGAACCGAGCGCAACACACGCACCAACGGTTTTGGCGCAACCGCTGCGCTGGCGCTGGCGGAGCCGGCCGCTGAGGTCTATCGCAAGGTGCCTCTGATTGAGCCGCTGCAGCGCCAGTTGAAGCTCAAGAAAGCCAGGTTCGAAGAAGCGCTGAAAGCCTATGCGACGGTCGGCGAATATGGGGTCGCCGCGACGATCACCGCGGCGACCTTCCACACCGCTGCGCTGTACCAGGACTTTGGCCGCGCGCTGATGCAGTCGCAGCGGCCGAAGAAGCTGTCCAAGACCGAACTCGAGCAGTACAACGTGATGCTCGAAGAGCAGGCTTTTCCGTTCGAAGAAAAAGCCATCGAGCTGCACGAGACGAATGCCCGGCGCGCGGCCGAAGGCTTGTTCGATGGCTCGGTGGACAAGAGCTTCAAGGCCCTGGCCGAACTGCGCCCGCTGCGGTACGGCAAGGCCGAGCGCGAGAACGTTAGCAACGACACCAGCAACGACGCAAGCGGTGCGTCGGCGGCCCTGAACAGCCAGGGCATCGCGCTGCGCAGAGCAGGCAGGTTCGACGACGCGCGGCGCGCCTACGAACAGGCGATCGCCGCCGACCCCGCGGCTGCGGCGCCGGTGCTCAACCTGGCGATCCTGGCCGATCTGTACCTGGGCGACCGGCCGCGCGCGCTGGAGCTGTACGAGCGTTACCAGGCGCTTGTTTCCCCCGCCGATGTAACCGTGGCCAAGTGGCTGGCAGACCTGAAAAACCGCAAGGCCTCACCCGCGATGTTGTCGCGCAAGGACCCGTCATGA
>JAYUSP010000293.1:0-4980 GCA_043755615.1 Betaproteobacteria bacterium | reverse complement strand
GCGCCGATGTCCCAGTTTTCGGTGATGTCGTAGACCAGCCGCGCGGCCCCGAGCTGGGCGTGGAAGCGGTCACCGACCCCCCCTTCAAGCCGGTCGCGCTGCCACTTTCCGGCAACGCGCCCGCTGATCCACCACGGCCGCGACGGGTGGACATCGGCATGCGCCGAGACGACCCAGGCGCTGGACTTCAACGCGCCAGTGGCGATATTGCTGGCATCGGATTCGGACTTGAGTTCGATCTTGGCCAGCGCGTTGACGCGGTTGGTATCAGTGTCGCGGTAGGCCACGCCGATCTGCGCGCGGTTCTGCAAGACATCGCCGCGGTCCTTGTAGTCGGTGGACAACAGGTAGTTGCGGCCAAGCAGGGTCCAGTCGCGGTCGAGTTTGCGCGCGACCATGAGCTGCCAGAGCAGGGTGTCAAAAGCGTCGTTGTTCGCGGTGTTGCCGCTCGCGCTGGTGGTGCTGCCAGCGCGGCGCAACTCCAGCCGCGTGCTGCCGCGCCACAGCGGATCGGCGCTGTAGTCGAGGCCGACGCTGATGGCCCGTGTCTTGGCAACATTGCCGGCGAGCACGTTGACCTGCTCGTAGGCGGCGTTGGCGCGGATGCCTTCGGCAAGATCCCAGAAATGCCTGACTCCAGAGGCGAGCTGCAAGTCACGGCCCGAGATCGCATCGCGCAGCCGGTATTCGCTGAAGAGCTGGGTATCGCGCAGGTAACTCGATTCGACGCCAAAGGCGAATGCGCTCGCACGTTGGCCGGTATCGGTGACACCGGCCAGTTGCACCCAGCCGCTCTGGCGCTCGTAGCGGCCATACAGCCGTGTGCGTTCGGCAATATGGTAGTCGGCGCCGAGCGCCAGGCGGCGCCGCGCGGTGCCGCTGACGTCACTTTCGACTTCGACGCCGACGCGCAACTGCTCGCTGACGCGGTAGCCCGCACCGAGCCGAATCGAATCACTTTCCAGCCGCGTGCCGGCCGCCAGGCTGGAGTTCGACGCCGGCGGCAGCGCGCCCTGCACGATCACCGGCAGGCCGCTACTCGGGTCGAGCACCTGGTTGCCGAAGCCCAAAGCGCCGCCTGCAGAGCCGGTGGCAATGCTGCCGGTGAGGCCGGACGTTAGAGAGAACGGCGAGGTCAACACGCCATTGCCCTGCGCGCCCACCGTCTCGCGCGCGCTGCGCAGACTGGCGTCCAGCGTCAGACGTTGGGTCGCTTCCCACCGCAGGCCAATGCCGGCGCTGCTGCGCTCGCCGCCGCCGGCGTTGCGGTCTTCGCTTTTCAGCGCTTCGCCGTAGAGCTTGAGCTCGCTGGTGATCTTGAAGGCAGCGCTGGCAAACAACTCGTCGCGGCCGCCGGCCAGCGGCGCCGACGGGTTGTTGAAAGCCGGCGACGAGCGCCCGGCAAACAGCCGCGCCTCGGTGCGGTCGGCTTCATGCGCAAATTCGATGCGCGCCGCGCGGCCCTGGACCTCGCCGATGCGCCCCGCCAGCCCGGGGCTGATGGTCTGGTTCGCGGGGTTGGTGTTGACCGTGCTCGCGCTCTGCGCGGCTTCGACGACGACCGCCGTATTGGCACCGATGCGCCAGGCGGCATTGCCACTGACCAGCTCGTAAGGCGCGAGCCGGTTGCGGTCACTCAACACCGAACCACCGATCTCGAAGCGTTCGTTGAACTTCCACTGCGCGTCGCCGCCGGCCGTCCAGTACGCGGTGCCGCCCTGGTCGACTTCGTAGCTGACCCGCAGCGACACCGGGTTCAGGTCCGGGTCGCTACTGGCGAGAAAACTGCTCAGCAGGATGCGGCCCGAAAAGGGCTCGAAGGTGTAGTCGACCAAGCGCGCCAGCGCGCGCACGCTGACGATGCGTGAAGGCTGGTTGCGGTCACGGACCACGACTTCGATCTTCTCGCTGCCTTCGAGCACGGCGCTGTTGCGCAGGCCATAAGGGCCCGAGCCCTGGCTGGCAAATTCTTCGACCACCGCGCGCAAGGTATCGTTGAAGACAAAGACGTTGCCGACAAAACGACCACTCTCGTGGTGCGCCCGCAGGCCGGTTGCGGTGCGGTTGCTCGCACCCAGGCTGCGCGACTTGAGCGAGGCCACCGCGCCCTGGCCAAAGCTCTGCGAAAAACCGTCGCCGGTGACGAAGTCACCGTACATCACATAACTCTTGTTCTTGTCGATGCGTACGTAGAGGCGGTCGCCAGAACGGGCGTCGAAGGTCTTCAGCGAAGCGTCGCCATAAACCGGGTAGAACTCGTCGGGCCGCACATCGCGAAGCAGCCGCGCGCGCGTGGCCTTGTCGGAATCAAAGGACGCCGTGAGCAGCAGGTCACCGCGTACCGTGCCCTTCAGATAGAAGGCCACGCGCGCTGCGGCGCTGGCCTTGCCGCCGCTGAATTCACGCGACCAGGATTCGATTTCCTGCTCAAAAGCGTCGCCTCGCCGCACCGGGTTCAGCGTCACACGATTGCGGAAACTCAAGGTCCCTTCGACGAGGCCGGCCGCCAGCATCGGCCGCATATCCGGCACAAAGCTGATGACGCCGGCCGCCGTCTGGTTACCAGCGCTGATACGCAGGCGCACGTCCTGCGCCTGGTCGGGCGCGAGCAGCGTGAATTCAGCAACACCGCCGGCATCGACCTTGAGCTGCACCCCCGGCGTCGTGCGGTCGGCATCGAGCCGGCGCGGGCCAAATTCGTCGGTGCGTGCGCCGGGCAGCAACAGGCGGCCGCCGGAATGTTCGATCGTCACCAAGGCCGCCGGGCCCAAAGCCTGGCCATCGCGGCCGAACAGGCGCAGCGTCAGCCTGACCGGCGACTGCCCGTCGGCAGGCACCGCGTTGCGGTTGACCTCGACGACGATGCGGCCAATCGTGGAGCTTGCGCCATTCGCGGCGTAGTCCAGGCCGGCAGTCTCACCGCGGAAGACTGCGCCGGCGCGCTGATCTTCATCCGGCGCGCGCGGATGCAGCTTGGCATCCCCCGCGGCGACCGGCGTGTAGCGCACGTCGGCCGGCGGGCCGGCAGGCGGCGCAGTTTGGGAAGGCTGCGCCAGCGCCCCGCCCAAGCCACACAGCATCAGCGCGGCAACGAGACGGCGCGGGCGCGGCGCCATCGGTACGAGCAGGCCGAAAAAATGCCTAGCGCGCAGCATTGGATGCTCCGTTGGATGTGCCACTCGCTGCACCACTCGCTGCACCACCCAGAGGCCGCGGTTCACGGGCCCGCGGCACGGTCTGCTGGGCACCGTCGGTGCCCTGTTGCGGCGACGTCAGTGCATCCAGGCCATGCGCCTTGCTGTCCAGCCGCAACGCCGGGCGAGCGGGCTTTTCAGTTTCCGGCGCGCGCACTTCGCCCTGCGCGCGGCGCGCCTTGGTCTGCTCGAGCACCTTGTTCGAACAGCTGCCTTCGACAAAATCGGCGCGGTGCAGCTCGCCGTTCTTCAGGTCCAGCCAGAGGCTGCCGGCGTCGCCCAGGTTGCGGTTGCTCGATGTCGTCAGGCGCGAATCGCGCGGCAAGGTCGTCGCATCGACCTTGAGCACATGGCTTTTCGGCGGCAGGCCGCACAGGCTGTACTTGCCTTCGGAATCCGAGATCAGCGCGGTGCCGTCGTTGAGTACCAGGCGCACACCAGGGATGCCGAGCTCTTCGCGGTCCTGCACATGGTTGCCGTTGCAGTCGACGAAGATCTTGCCGAGCACGCAGGCTTCGGGCGCAAAGACGCCGCCGCTGACGCGGATGCGGTGGCGCGCTTCGTTGGTCGGCACCGAGCCGGCGAAGGGCACGAAGTCCGGGCCGACGCAGCCGGCCGGCGCCCCGCAGGCATGCGCCCGTGCACGGTTGACGCCGTCGCCCTGCATCGCACCCACACCGACCCGCACGCGGTAACGCAGCACCAGCTCGTTGCTCGCCGGCATCGTGCCCAGGTTGAAGGCCAGCGTCGGGCCAAGCCCATTGGACGCGCCGGCAGGGTCGGCGATCGCCGCGCCGTTCACGCCGGCAGTACCGCGGATGTAGGTCAGGCCGGCCGGCAGGCGGTCGACCACCGTCGTCTGGCGCGGCCGCGGCCCGGCAGTGGCGCGCACCGTGATCGTGTAGCGCACGGTGTCGCCGATCTCGGCCACCGACTTGTCGCCGGTCTTGTTGAGGTTGATGCCGGTCGGCGGGTCGGGGTCGAGCGGGATGTGGTTGTGCACGATATTCGCGCCCGCCGAGCCGGTGGTGAAGCTCAGGAAATAGATCGTCGCGCTACCGGGTGGACCGGTCGGCGCTGCGGCCTGCGGCTGGACGTTGAAGACCGAGCCGGCGCCGCCAGGCGGCACTAGCGGGCCGGCGGCGGGGAAGATCGCGGTCGAGACAAAGCGGTAGCCCGACGGTGGTGCCACGGTGAGGCCGAAGGTGCAGCTCGGTGGCGCAGTCGTCGAGATCAGGTATTGGTAAAAACCGTCGGGGCCGACGGTCATCGAAATGCCGTTGCCGGCGATGGTGTAGCCGCCGAGCGTGGCGCCGACGATGCCCGTTGCCGGGTTCCACGCCGCGCAGGCACCGATCGGCGACATCGTGACCACCGAGCCGGGCACCGGCTGGCGCAGGCCCGAGTCGTAGACCACGCCGCTGGGGTCGACAGGCAGGCTCTGCTGGGGCAGATCCTGGCCCGGCGCGAGCACGACGGTGAGCGTCGGCCGGTCGCCGGAGCCGACACACGAGCTCGACGTGCCGGCCGGCGGGCGGCCGCTGACGCAGGCCGCGCCCGACGAGCCCGGTGCCGATTCGCCGTTGACCGGATAGCCGAAGACCACGCCGGACCCCGGCTCGCGGAAGCGCACCGCGAGCTCGACGCCGGGCAGCAGATCGGCAACGCGGTAGCTGCCGTCAGTACCGGTGATCGCGCGGCCGACGATGACGCCGGTGGCGACCTCGACGACCTCGACCTGCCACGCGGCCAAGCGCCGATCGCCGCCGTCGAGCAGGCGCGATGC
>JAYUSP010000292.1:0-4980 GCA_043755615.1 Betaproteobacteria bacterium | reverse complement strand
TTTTTGCCAGCCACGATGACGACCCCTATGCCATCCGCCGCGACAAGCAGGTGCGGGGCCGCCTGGCCGACCTGGGTATCGCGCTGCACACGAACAAGGACCATGTCGTCTTCGAGCGCTCAGAGCTCCTCACTGCGTCCGGCACGCCGTACGGGGTCTTCACGCCCTACAAAAACGCCTGGCTGAAAAAGGTCGACGACTTTTATCTGCGCGCCTACCCGGTCGCGCGCCATGCCGGCGCGCTGGCGCCGATACCGGCGGGGTTGGCGGGTGCGGTGCCGAGCCTGGCCGCGATCGGCTTCGCGCCGAGCAACCTGCACCAACTGCGATTGCCCGGCGGTGCCTCCGGTGCACAGCAAATGCTGGCCGATTTCCTGACCGACGAGCATATCCACCGCTATGCCGATACACGCGACTTCCCCGCCGTCAAGGGCCCGAGTTATTTGGGCACCCACCTGCGCTTTGGCACGGTGTCGATCAGGCAATTGGCGCGTGCGGCGCACGAGCGCATTCAGGGCGGGTCCCGCGGCGCCGAGGTCTGGCTCAGCGAGCTGATCTGGCGAGATTTTTACCACCAGGTGCTGCACCACCATCCGCATGTCGTCGGCGCTTCGTTCAAGCCAGCGTATGACGCTATCAAGTGGGAACGCGGCAAGGCCGCCGACGGGCTGTTCAAGGCCTGGGCAGATGGGCGCACGGGTTACCCGCTGGTCGACGCTGCAATGCACCAGATCAACCAGACCGGCTATATGCACAACCGGCTGCGCATGGTCGTGGCCAGTTTTCTGACCAAGGATCTGGGCATCGACTGGCGCCGCGGCGAAGCCTACTTTGCACTGCACCTGAACGACTTCGACCTCGCCGCCAACAACGGCGGCTGGCAATGGGCGGCGTCGACCGGCTGCGACGCGCAGCCCTACTTCCGCATCTTCAACCCGGTCAGCCAGAGTGAACGCTTTGACCCTGCGGGCAAATTCATTCGCCGCTATCTTCCGCAGTTAGGCAAGCTGCCGACCAAGCTGATCCACGCGCCCTGGCTGGCGCGGCCGGTGGACCTGGCTGCGGCCGGTATCGAGCTGGGCCGGGACTATCCAGCGCCGGTGGTGCAACACGACGAAGCGCGGCTCAAGACCCTGGCGCGCTACGCGGTGGTCAAGGCGCGTTGACCGGCATCCGTCGATGCCTCGGATCCCGCGAACGAGGGGTGGCAGGGATTTACCCCCCCAACGCAATTCTTGTGTGCATCAATGCGCTGCGGGCACATCCCCGAGAGCAAAAAGTCAAAGGAGACGCAATGAAATTCAGTCCTGCCTCGGCCCTTGTCGCCAGTCTTGCGCTGTCGGCGTTGACGCTGCCGGCCCATGCCATCGACATGCTGGGTGACACGTTGAAGATCGAGCGCAGTTATCCCAACGTCGATGCCGTGTACCAGCCTACCGTATTCACCACCGTGGTGGCTGGTCTCGCAGACGCGGTCAACGCAGGCGACACGTATCTCTTGTTGAATCCGGAAGCCAACCGGATCGAGTTCGACTTTCAGACGTCCAGCGCCTTCGGTGGCGACGGTTCAATATTCGACGGCTTTCGGATCGGCGGCTTCAGCCACACGATCAATGCCCTGTCGATCGCGCAAGTGAATGGCCTGACGGTGGTCAGTCTCGGCCTCGACACCAGCAATCGGATAGAGCTGAATCTCGCCGGCCCGTTCACGGCGGATTCCACCTTAGTGTTGCAGGTCGGGTTTGTGCCCGAACCCCAGACCTACGCGCTGCTGCTGGCGGGCCTGGGCGGCGTCTGGCTGTGGCTGCCCGGCGGCGGGCCGTGAAGCGCAGCGCCTGACGCCGCGCCGTCGAGATATCGCGCACTCTGCGGCTGTGCGCGCGCCGATCGCATCGACGCTCAGCGCAGCGATCTGATGAGACATCATGACAGCATCATCCTTGCTATCATGATGCGATGCGCACCACCGTCACCCTCGACCCCGACGTCCAGGCGCTGCTGAAGAAGGCCATCCGCGAGCGCGACGCTTCTTTCAAGCAGGTGCTGAATGATGGCCTGCGCAAGGGCCTCGGCCCGGCGAGCGCGCCCAAACACAAGCCGTTTGTGCAGCGCACTTTCGACATGGGGCTGCCGCTGGTGGACCTGACCAAGGCCAATGCCTTGGCCGGCGAACTCGAAGACCTCGAACGCATCGAGAAAATGAAGCACGGCCGATGAGGCTGCCGGATACCAACGTGCTCGTCTACGCGGTGAATTCCGCCGCGCCGCAGCAAGCCGTCGCCAAGCGCTGGCTGCAGATGGCATTCGACAGCCCGCAAGGTGTTGCCCTGACCTGGATGACGCTGGTGGGTTTTGTTCGCCTCACCACCCACCCGTCGATACTGCGCCGCCCGCTTGCCATTGCAGACGCGTTGAACACCATCGACGAGTGGCTTGCCGAGCCGTCGGCGCGTGTCGTACACCCCGGATCGCAACACGCGGCGCTGCTCGGCCGCTTCTTGCTGGCTGCCGGTACTGGCGGCAACTTGACCAGCGACGCCCACCTCGCCGCACTCGCCATCGAACACGGCGCCGCGGTCGGCACTTTCGACAATGACTTCCGGCGCTTTGCCGGCGTCAACGTCGACCTGCTGTCGGCTTGAAGGTCACTGTCACGACCCCGCCCCGACAAAACGCGCCACGATCGTCCCATATCGTTGCGGCCAGGCGCGTAGCGCTACGTGGTCGCCATCGAAGACGCCACGCAAGAACGCGAGCGAAAGCTCCTTCGTCGCCGACTTGACTTCGCGGTTGAGTTCGCTGCCGCCCGTGCCGGCGCGGTCGGTGAACATGCTGTGCGAGCCGCCGCTGAAAACCGCCAGCGTTTTCTGTGCGCTGCCGATGGCATCAAAGATGGCGACGCGGTCTTCGGCGCCGCTGTAGTAACCCGGGATGCGGATGATGTCTTCGGTGGCGGTGATGTGAAGCGTGGGCAGCGTGACGCCGGACAGGATTGCCTGCGGCGAGCGTTCGCCATAAAACGGTGGCGCCGAAATGATGATCGCGCCACGCAGGCGCGGCTCGCGCAGGTCGACAGCCGAGCCGTTGCGCTCGACGCGCGCGCCCGCCGCCAGCAGCGTGGTGTTGGCGCCGTAAGAATGCCCGGCAGCGACGATGCGCCCGGCATCCAGGCGCGCCGCGGCCGGGCTCTCGAACACCCGGTCGAGCGCAAAACGCAGGTCGTGCACCCGCGCAACAGCCTCGCTATCCTGCGCCGCGCCTTGCAGCCGCCCGACCAGCGCCAGCGGGTTGCCGAACCAGACATTGCGGTCGCTGCCGACATGCTGCAAGTGCAGGCTCGCCACACCCTGACTTGCCCAATGGCTGCCAAGGTAGCTGTAACCCATGCGCGAGCCGCCGATGCCGTGCGAAAACACCACCAGCGGCGCCAGCTTGTCGATCGATGCGCTGCGCGGCAGGTACAGGCGCACCGGCACCACGCGGGCGCGGCTGCTGTCAGCCCATTCAAAATCGAGCACCTCATACGGCGGCTCGTCGGCGAGCAGGGGCAGCGGCGCTGCGGCGGCGGCGGCGAGCAGCAGGCTGGTGATCAGTTGCCGGCGGTGGACGAATCTCATGCCGTGCTCTCCAGCGGCTTGATCGCTGCCGGCGGGGTGGCCGCCGCCGCAGGCGACCGGCGGCGGAACGGTTTGCGCACCCCTTGCACCAGGTCGTCGACATACGTGAAAAGCACCGGGATCACGAGCAGACTCAAAAAGGTTGAGGTGATCAGGCCGCCGATGACGACGATCGCCATCGGCGCACGAAAGCTCGGGTCGGTGCCCAGCCCGATGGCGATCGGCAGCATGCCGGCGGCCATCGCGATCGTCGTCATCACGATCGGGCGCGCGCGTTTGTGGCAGGCGTCGAGGATCGCGTCCCAGCGGTTCAGGCCATGGTCGCGGCGCGCCAGGATCACATAGTCCACCAGCAGGATCGAGTTCTTGGTCGCGATGCCCATCAACATCACAAGGCCGATCATCGACGGCATCGACACTGCCGTGTGGGTGATGAACAGCGCCAGAAAAGCGCCGGGCACCGACAGCACCAGCGCGCCGAGAATCGTCACTGGCTGCACGAAGTCCTTGAATAGCAGCACGAGCACGATGTAGATGCACAGCACGCCGGCCAGCATCGCGAGCCCAAAGCTGCTGAAGAGATCGGCCATCGCCTCGGCGTCACCGACCGTCGTCTGCGTTACACCCGGCGGCAGTTGTTTCAGCGATGGCAGGGCCAGCGCTTTCTGTTCGACTTCGCCGAGCGGCTGCTGGTTGAGTTCGACCTCGATATTGATATTGCGCTGGCGGTCGTAGCGGTCGATCTGCGCCGGCCCGCCGTCGATCGAGATCGTCGCCACATTGCCCAGCCGCACCGGCCCACGCGCGCCCGGCACCGGCAGGCGTTCGAGCAGTTCAAGATCGGTGCGTGCACTCGCCGGCAGCTTGACGACCACCGGCACCTGGCGCTGGCTCAGGTTGAGTTTGGCCAGCCCTTGTTCGTAGTCGCCAGCGGTCGCGATGCGCAGCGTATCGGCGATCGCCGCCGAGGTCACGCCGAGGTCGGCCATGCGCGCGAAGTCGGGCCGCACGATCAGCTCGGGGCGCTGCAGATTCGAGCTCGAGGTGACATTGCCGATGCCGGGGATCGCGCGCAGCTCGCGCTCGACGACTTGCGCATGTTCGGCCAGCGTGCGGCCATCTTCGCTGGCCAGCACCAGGATGTACTTTTCCGACGAGCCGCCGAAGCCGACCTTGACCCGCGCGCCGGGGATGACCACCAGCGCGTCGCGCAACTGGCCTTCGACAGTCTGCTTGGAGACGCCGCCGCGTTCGTCGCGCGGGGTCATGTTGATCGTCAGCACGGCCGTGCGCACCTCGGCCGCACCGGCCGGCGCAAACGGGTCGCTGCCGGTCGCACCGCCGCCGACTGCCGTATAGATCA
>JAYUSP010000291.1:0-16555 GCA_043755615.1 Betaproteobacteria bacterium | reverse complement strand
GCTGTTGGTCGTGTTGATCTGCAGCGTGCCGCCGGCCTGGATCTTGATGATCTCCAGCAGGTTGACGTCCAGCGATACGTCCAGCACCAGCGCGATGCCGTCGGCATAAACGCCCGCACCGCCCCGCGCCTGCACCGTGAAGATCTTCAGGTCGACCGTGACGTCGAACTCCATGACGAACTGCTTCGGCGTCGCCTCGATGCGCACGTGGCCGGTGGCGCTGGCGAAGTTCAGGAAGGTGATGCTGCCGTCGAGCTCCAGCAGGAAGCCGGGGTTGAGTGTCACTGGCGACTGGCCTGGCGGCGTGATCGTGCGCGGCGAGGACGAGGTGTTGATGGCCAGCTTGCCGCCGACGCTGAAGCCCAGACCCACCGCGGCGAAGTCGCCGTTGATGCTGACGTTCATGTAGGCGGCCAGCCCGATCGAGTCCAAGGTGATGTCCAGCACCACGTCGAACTTGATGAAGTTCAGCAACTCCAGCTTGGCGTTGCCGGCCACGCGCACCTTGAACGGGTCGGCGTCGAACTCCAGGTAGAACTGGCCCGTGATCTTCACCAGCGGGCCGATGATCAACTCACCGTAGATTTGCAGGCGCAGGTTGTAGTCCTGGCTGCTGACCGCGCTGCCGAGCGTGACGTCGCCCAGCGCAATCAGGTTGCTGCCCGGGGTGGTGGCGATCACGCCCGCGGTGGCGTCGGTGGGCCTGACGTTGCCGCCGTTCGCCTGCGAGTACTCGTAGTTCGTCAACGGCGTGTCGTGCAGCAGCACGGCGCCGTCCAATGTCTTGAACTCCAGGATGAAGACACCGCTCATCACCAGGTTGGCCGACTCGCTGCCCAGCACGCGGGCCAGCGTCGCCCGCCCGAAGAAGGCAGCCGTGCCGCTGCCCTGGTAGTTGGCATAGAAGCGCAGGTCCAGCGAGCCGGAGAGCGCCCCGACGAACGGGATCGACGTGCTCACAGCGCCGGTGATCTGCACGATGCCGTTGGTCAGGTCGGCCTTGAAGGCGATCAGGCCCGCCAGCGTGATCGTGTCGAAGAGCTGGATGCTGCCCTGGATGCTGGCGACGACGTAGATGCCCGGCGGGTCACCTTCGTCGCTCTCGTCGATGAGCGTGTCCTCGTCGTTGTCGACGCCGTCGTTGCGCTCGTTCAGGTCGCCCGTGATCGACGGCACCGACGCCCCGACGACGATGGCCGGCGGGGTGCTCTCGGGCATCAGGCGCAGGTACTCGGCGGGGATCGCGAAGCTCTGATTGCGCAGCGTCGTGTTGATGACGAGCACGACCTGGCCCTGCAGCTCGAAGATGCCGTCGAGGTTGCTGACACCCTCTTCCGCGGGCGCACCTGCCGGCGGCGCGCCCACCGACAGCTCCAGCGACAGGTACAGCGCGATGCCCGGCAGGCCCGCAAGTTCACTGCTGGGTCGGGCGTCGATGACGAACAGGCCCACCGACGTGCCGCGCAGCCCGAGCGACGGCACCAGCGCGGTCGCGGTGACGAAGACCTCGAAGCGGACCGGGGTGATCTTCAGGAAGAAGCCGCCCGTCAATTGCGCCAGCAACTCGTCGCCGCCCTGCGGCGAGGCCGGGTCGGTGGTCTGGATGCCGGCTTCATCACCCTCGCCGTACAGCCAAACGCCACCCAGGATGCCGATGGCGAAGGACTGCGCTTCCAGGTCGAAGGTCTGTGTCTCGGAGCGCAGGTCGAGCCTGCCATCGGCCGAATCGAGCGCCAGGAAGTACGACCCGCCGCCCTTGAGCATCACCTTCCAGCTCTTGCCGACGACGACCGTGCGGACCTTGGCGTCGGCCAGGTCCTCGGCGACGTAGGTGTCGATCGCGCTGACGAAGTTGGCCGGCAGCGCGACGTCGCCGAAGGGGGCCTGCGACAGCGACGACGTCGCCAGCTGCAGGTTCTCGGCCACCAAGTCGCCCGGGATGCCCTCCAGCGCGATCTTCTCGGTCTTGACGCCCGGTGTCGTGTTGATCTGCAGCGTGGCGCTACCTTCGATGAAGACGCCGTAGGGCTCCAGGAATTCCAGGTTCGCCTGGATCTTCGCGACGCCCCAGAACTCGGGGTTGCCCGAGGGCGTGGCGCCGGTCTGCAGCACGAAATGCGCGGCGGCCGAGCCGATGTTGCCCAGCTTGATGATCTTGATCGTGCCCGACGCGTCGAGGCTGAAGCGCGAGACGGTGGTGGTCTCGCCGGGCTCGAAGGTCCCGTTGCCGTCCAGGTCCTTCGGCACTTCGTAGTTGCCGAACTCCATCACGACCTTGCCGCGGATGTCGAAGATCGGCTCGTCGGTGAAGCCCAGCCCCTGCAGCTTCACACCGCCGGAGATCTCGATGTAGAAGACCTTGCCGGTCGCTTTCGCGGTGTTCGGGTCGCCCTTGAGCGACTCGACCACCTGGAAGCTCAGCGCCTCACCGGCAGCGCCCGGGTTGCCCTTGGTGTCGACCCAGCTGCCGGCAGCGAAGGCCACCGTGACGGTGCCCTTGACGAAGCTCAGCGTGCCGCGCTCGACGTAGAAGCGGAAGACATTCTCGTCGGCCTCGTCGGTCTGGCCATCGCCGTCGTTGTCGATCCCGTCGCTGGAGGAGCCGAGCTGCGACACGGTGCGGCCGGCCGTGGTCACCAGCTGTGCGCCGCCCACGCCCAGCCCGGCGAGCGTCAGCTCGGGCGCGTCGTCGAGGATCGTCGTCGCGTCGACCGACACACCGCCGACGGTGTCGAAGCGCACGTCGAACCAGCCGACGTCGCCGTAGGTGATGTTTGCGATCGCCGTGCCGTAGACCGTCTGCGTGATGGTGCGCGGCGAGCCGTTGACGGTCTGTGTCGTCTCGGTCTGGACGGGGCGACCGCTGGCGTCGAGGAAGCTGACCGCGCCGGTCTCCAGCGTCACCGCCACCCCGCTGCCGTAGCGGCCGGTGGTCCAGAAGCGGTAGCTGGTGCCGTCGATCTTCAGCGGCCGCTGCGTCGTGTCGATCGCGAAGACGGCGCCGTTGCTCAGCGTCACTTTCAGTTCGGCGCCACTGTCGTAGACCGACGCCGGGTCGACGCTGACCGCGGCCGGGCCCGAGGCGACGGTGGGCAGCGTGAAGCGGACGTCGAGGTAGCCGCGTTCGTTCAGGACCGCGGCGTCGACGATGGCGCCGGCGGCCGGCGACACGATCGTGGCGGTGGGCTCGGCGACGAAGAAGGATTGCACGGCGGCACGGTTGCCGACCGCGACGGCCGCGGCGTCGTTGCCGACCGAGCGGAAGCTGCCGGCCGCGAAGCTCAGCGTCACCTCGCCGACCGCGAAATCACCGCGGAAGAAGTAGCGGAAGGTGTCGCTGTCGGTGAGTCGCAGCGGCGGCAGGCCTGCCGCCGGAAGCGCACTGCCCTTGCCGGCGCCGCCGAGCGCGAACTCGTCGGCAGGGTCGGTCACCGACGCCGCATCGATGCTGGCACCGGCCGTCGGACGGAAGACGACGTCGATCCAGGTGACGGCGGTTGTCGTCGGGTCGACGATGGTGACGGTGTCGACGGACGCGCTCGGCGTGCCGTTCAGACGGGCGAAGGCACCGGGGATGAAGGTGGCGGTCAGCGTGCCCGATGCGGCCGTCCCGGTGGTCCAGAACCGGAAGGTGGCGCCGCCGACGGTTTGCGACACGAGCACGGGTGCCTGCGTCGCATCGAGCTTCACGGCCGGGTCGCTGAGCGTGAACTCCGGCGTGAGGTCGAAGATCGTGGCGAAGTCGAGATCCGGGAAGCCGAAGGTGACGTCGATGAAGCCGCGGTCGTTCTGCGACAGGATGCCGATCGCGCCGCTCGGCCCCGGGCCGGTGACCGCGGCCGTCGCGCCCTCGGCGACGAAGGACTGTTGGACGGCGCGGTTGCCCTTGGTGGTGGAATCGATCACCGCGTTTGCGGCGACGCGCAGCGTGACGACGCCGGTGTCGAAGGCGCTGCTCAGGTAGAAGCGGTAGACGTTGCCGCCCTTCGCCGTCGGCGCACCGGTCGGCCTGAGCACCAGGTCGGCGCGGTCCGCGGACACGATGGTGAAGCTCACCTCGTCGCTGTCCAGGCCGGCGGAGCCGCTGGCCGCGCCGAGCGTGACGGTGACCGGGATGCCGTCGTCCGGCAGTGTGTCGACGCTCGGCCGCACCAGCACGTCGACGTAGCCGCGGGTGTTGTATTGGGAAGGCTGGGTGAGCGTCTGTGCCGCCGCGACGTAGCCGTCCTTCGTGTAGGCCAGACCGGCGCGCGTCCAGTTCAGCGTCACGGCCTGGTCGGCAGTGTTGCGGAAGTCGCCCGTCAGCATGAAGCGGAAGGTCGTCGCGCCGACCTGCTCGGGCGCGATGTTCCTGTCGACAGCCACCGTGCCGCCATCGCTGCCATCGGCCTTCTTGATGCCGGGCGCCGAAACGGTCATCGTTCCCAGCAGGCTCGCCACCGAGGCCGCGTCCAGCGTGTAGCCGGCCGGCACCTGGTCGATGGTGAGCTGGACGTAGGACTCGCTGGCCGGGATGGTGGCCGCGGTGGTGGCCGTCGGTGACACGCTGTCGTCGACGAAGGACCACGAGCCGGCCGTGAAGCTCAGCGTCACGGTGTCGACGAAGCCGTCGACGCCTGCGCCGGTGGCGAAGCGGCCGGCGAGCCAGTAGCGGAACGAATTGCCACCCTGCGACAGCGGCGCCTGGCCGTTGTCCAGCGCGATGCTGCCCAGCGCGTCGCCCGACAGCACGAACTCGGGTGCCACGTCGGTGACCGACGCGAGCCAGATCGCACGCCCGTCGGGGCCCGCCGGCAGCGTGACGTCGATGTACTTGCGGCCGTTCAGTTCGCCGACGTCGGCCGCTGCCCCCACCCCCGGGTTGGCCAGGCGGATCACGACCCCGTCGATCGCAAATTGTCGCGTCTGGGCCGCGTTGGCATTGCCGGTCGTGTCGCGGAAGGCCCCGGCCGTGATCGTCATCGTGACGTCGCCGACGGCGTAGGCGGCCGACGTGACGGCGTAGCGGAACTGGGTGATCCCCTCGCGGGCCAGCAGCGCATGGAAGTCACCGCCGAGCTCCTGCTGGTCGGCAGCGGTCACCGTGCCGTCGTGGTTCCAGTCGAAGTTGGCGAGGGTGACCACGGTCGTGGTGGCCAGGCCGTTGGCGTCGGGCGCCGAGACCAGCGCCTGCACGGTGGCATCGTTGACGGTGATGCCAGTCAGCGAGAACTCTGCCGCCGGGTCGAAGATCGACGCGTAGTCGAGCTGCGCGCCCGGCGTCGGCGCGAAGGTGACAACGATGGCTCGCGACGGCGCCTGGTTAGCGACGTTGACGTCGACTACCGGCGCGCCGTCGCTGAACGGCGCATTGACGGTGAGCTGCGGGCTGGCCAGCGTGAACGAATAGGTCTTCGCGTCGTTGGTGGCGCCGGCGGAGTCAGACCACTTGCCGGCAGCGAAGGCCACCTCGTAGCGCCCGGCCGCGAGCGGCCCGTCCAGCAGGTAGCGCAGCTTGCCGTTGCCCAGCACCAGGGGCGTGCCCACGGCCGGCATCGTGCGCGTGACGCCGTCGCCGGTGGTGTCGCGCAGGCTCATCATGGCCGGACCGCCGAGCGCGACGATGGTGGCGAGTTGCACATCGGTGATCTGCGCGCCCGACGAGGCGATGAAGGCGACGTCGATGAAGCGGGCGGCGAACCAGGTGCCGGCGTTGGTGGTTTCGAGCTGGCTGAAGCGCTCCTCGCCGTTCGACGCGGCGTAGCTGAAGCTTTCTTTCAGGAACTGCACCGAGATCGAGCGCGGGTCGTTCTGCGCGAAGGCCGGGTCGCCCGTCGTCCAGAAGCGGAAGGTCGAGCCCTGCAACTGCACGGGCGCCTGGGTGTCGTCGAGCTGCAGCGTGCCGGGGGCGTTGACCAGCTCGAACTCGGGCGCCAGGTCGGTGATCGAGCCCGGGTTCAGCGCGCCGGTCACGTCGACCAGCACGCCGCCCGACTTGACCTGCCCGGCGCTCGCGGGGAAGGTCACGTCGACATAGCCACGACCGTTGACCACGCCGGCCCCGATGACGGCGCCATCGGCAGGCCCGGCGAGCTTCGCATAGGGCTTGCCGGTCTGCGCATCGACGACGGTGAAGGTCGCTTCCTCGCCCGCCGGGTTGCGGAAGCCCATCTTGAAGCGGCCGTTGATGGTCAGCAGCTGCACCTGGTCGGGAATGTCGGCCAGGAACAGCACCGTCGCCTCGCCCGAGGCGATCTTCGACAGGTCGGCATACAACCGGCCCGTGATGCTGAGGTTGTCGGCTGCGAAGTTGAGCTTGCCGATGACCAGGAACTTACCGTCCGTGCTCAGGCGGATGACGATTTCGCCGTTGAAGGTTTCCTTCGACGTGTAGGCGCTGTAAAGCTTGGCGCCGCCGGTGATCAGCATCGGCGCCGTGAAGGCCGCGGTGAAGCCGTTCTTCGACGGGTCGGCCAGGATGGCGAGGTACTGCGCCACCACCTGCTGCCGCACGCCCGCCAGCCACTGGTCGGCCGATTGCTGCGTCGGCAGCGCAAAGGCCGGGCCGCGCAGCTGCTCGGGCTGGTCGATGGACGGCAGCGTCTTGAAGAATTCGACGCCGGCCGAGAAGTCGTTGATGGTCAGGCCGGTGTTCGGCTCCAGCAGGATGCCGGTGGGCAGCGAAGCCGTCAGGTACACGCCCAGCGGGCCGAGTTCGGACACCGCGAAGCGGATCGTGAAGCCGCCGACACCGGCGAACTTGAAGCCCCCTTCGACACCAACGAAGAAGATGCGGTCCTTGACCGGCGTGGTCGCGTCCAGCGCGTCGATCGCCTGGTTGGCCTGGCCGATCTTCAGGATGCCGCCGATCAGGCCCGCGTCGATCTCGCCGCCGAAGAGGTCGCCCTTGGCCGTGACGGCGATCGAGCGGATGTCGGTGACCGGGAACTTGCCCTGCAGCAGCAAGCCGACGTCGATCACGACGCCCTCGATCGCACCCGAGAACTCCAGGCCGTCCATGCCCTTGATGCCGGTCACCGCGGCCGACAGGATGAGCTGGAACGCCGCCGGATTTGTCTGCAGCGTGTTGCCGGGCCACACGATGCCGATTTCGGTGATCTTGATGGGCAGCCACGCCGGCCACTTGAAGCTGTCCCCGGTGGTCGAGCCGACCGTCAGGAACACGCCGAACCCGGCCTTGGCCTTGAAGCTGCCATCGCCGAGGAAGGCGAAGTTGCGGGCCTGCCCGCCGATCTTCAGCGTGCCGAGTGACACCTCCGCGCCGACCTGCGCGAAGCTGACCAGCTCCTCGGTGTCGGCCGCGCCGGTGTCGATCTGCAGGTCGGTGGCCGTCAGCGTGACGTAGCTGCTCAGCGTGATCTTCAGGGTGTCGACCTTGAAGATGAAGGCCTTGACGCTGCCGTCGGCGGCGAACTCCAGGCCCATGCGCACGGCCTCGGTGCCGGTGGAATCCTGTGCCGTGGTCTCGGGCGACAGCCGGTCGGACAGCGTGGCCGAGATCGGCTTGCCCGGCAGGAAGCGCGCGCCGCCCGACGCGACGAAAACGATGCCCTCGACGACGACGTCGGCGCCCCGGAAGTCCATCCCGAAATCCTTGACCCCGATGCGCAGGTCGTCGAGCTCGAGCAGCGAGCCGAACTTGATCGGGCCGCCGGGCGCGGGCGTCGAGGGCGCCGGCGTCGTCGTGCTGGCCGGGGTGGTGCTGGTCTGCGACAGCGTGCTGCCGCTGGTACCCGGCTTGTAGATCAGCGTCGCCTCGCCGACCTTGAAGCCGCCGTCGTAGATGGTCAGGCCCGGCAGGCCGTTGCTGGGCGCGATGATGCCCGTGACGCCGAAGCTCGGGAACGTGATCGACGCCTGCTGGACCGTCAGGAACCGCTGCGGCTGGTTGTTGAACTTGGCCGGGTCGTAGTTCGGGTCGTACTGGACGATGATGTTCGTCGCAGCCAGCTCGAAGGCGCCCGGCACCACCACCTTCAGGCCGCCGACGTCGATGCCGAACTTGCCCGGCACGCTGAAGGCGTCGAGCAGGCTGCCGCCCTGCGTCAGCGCGTTCACCGCGGCGAGGACGTCGACCTCGATGTCGAACTTGCCGAGCAGCCCGGTGAACTCGGCCTTGATGCCGCCGGCAAAATCAAGCCCTGCGAGGTTGGCGCCGATGCCCACCGTCAGCACCAGCTTGCCGCCCTTGAAGCCGGTCTTCACCAGCTCGACCGTCGGCCCTTCGATCTTGATGGGGCCGATCGCGATCGGAGTCGTCGAGGTCGCGGCGCCGGCCGCAGTGCCCGACACCGTGAAGCTCTCGCTCAGCGCCCGGCCGGCGCGGGCGCCGTTGGCCACGGTCCAGCTGTTGGCCACGAGGTCCACGACGACTTCGCCGTCGAGGAAGGTCTGGGCCGGCAGCACGCCCTGCTTGGCCAGGACGCTGAAGCGGAAGGTGTTCGGCGCGATCTGCACCCAGGTGCCGAGCGCAAAACCGCCGGCGTCGACAGCGAGGTTGGTCGCACCGGCGCCGGTGATGCGCACTTCCGGCGCGTCGTCGCCCAGGCTCGCCACGTCGACGACGCCACCGCTCGGGTCGATGAAGGTGAAGTCGAGATAGCGCTTGGCGTTCAACCCCGACTTGCTGGCGACCTCGCCATTGAACGGGCCGGCCAGCACGGCATAGGGCGCGTCGATGACCGGGCGGACCGTCTGGAAGACGGTGAAGGTCTCGGTCTCGCTGGCGTTGGCCTTGCCCAGTGCGTCGGTGAAGGTGTTGGCCAGGAAGCTGATCTTCAGCGTCGCGCGGCCGTGCGTGGCCAGGAAGGCTCGCAGCGCGGTCGTATTCAGCGTGTACGCCCACGTTGACGAGCTGGTGCCGCCGGTGACCTTGCGCGCCGCGCCGTCGAGCGGGATGTCGATCGCCGACTGGCCGTTCGGCGAGATCGCGGTGACCTGCAGTTCCTGCGCCACGTCTTCGATCGAGCTTGCATCCAGGCCGACACGGTTCACGTCGCGGAACTGCACCTTCAGTTCGGTCAGGGCCTCGATGTCGGCGATGGCGTTGTTGACCGGGCCGGCCAGGTCGGCGGTGACGGGCAAGAGCGAACTGGCCGCCGGCGCGATGGTCGCCTCCTGCCCCAGGAGCGAGTAGCCCCGCACCTGCAGGCTCTGCAGCTGGAAGCCTTCGGGCCCGCCGAAGAAGAAACGTGCGGCGCCGGTCAGGCCGACAGCCGGCTGCAACTGGCCGTCGCTGTCCGGGATCTTGATGTCGATGGTGGCCTTCGGCAGGTCGACGTCGATGCGGCCGCTGGGCGCACGCGTGAACTGCACGGCGCCGGACAGCGTGAAGATCCCGGCGGCACTGATGACCGCCTCGGAGCCGTCCACGATCTCGCCCGCTTGGTTGAAGCCGATCGAGAACTCCTCCATCTGCCCGTTCGCCAGCCGCAGGCGGATGGTGTCGGGCACTGTCGGCGGCGGGTTGGCGGGGTCGTTCGGCAACTCGATCAGCTTGTCGATCGCCTGGCCGGTGTTGTTGATGCGCACGGTCACCGTGCCCTGGATCGTCAGCCCGTCGACCCCGATCAGCGCGGCCGTGCCGGTGGCGTAGACCGCACGCAGCTTGCTGCCCGGCGTCGGGCCGTCGCGCTCGGCCATCGCCAGCGTGGCGTTCACGACGAGCAGCCCGATGGCGTCCGGCTTCACGTTCCCGTCCTCGTCGCGGTAGGAGCCGCCATCGGACACGTAGCCGAGGAAGATCGAGACGTCGCGGGCGCCGTAGTAGGTGTAAATGCCGTCCGAGCTGCGCACGAAGTCGCCCGTGACGCTGAAGTAAGGCGCGAACTCGAACCTGGCATCGAAGATCGCGAAGCGCAGGACGTTGCCCTCCAGCGCCGAGAACACGACGCGGATGTTCTGGTCGGCGACGCGGATCGTCTGGTCGATCTGCGCGCCGGTGTTGTTCAGCTCCAGCACCACGCGGCCACCCGCCGTGACGGGGCCGAGCGAGACGTCCGTGGTCAGGGCCAGCGTGCCGGCGATGCCGGTCTTCGTGACACCGCCGACGACCATCGACTTGATGACGAAGCCGCCGAGCCCATCGGTGAAACTGACGTACTGCTGCGAGCTCGGGTCGTAGACGCTGGCGGCGACGTTGGCGGCGCCGACCTTGATCAGCTTGACGGCCGGCGTGGTGGCCGTGGCCGGCCGCACGGTGATCTGCTCGAAGGAGAAGTCGCCGTGCAGCGTGAACTCGGGCGGTGCGGTCTGGGCGTTGCCGCCGATGGCGATCGTCAGGTCGATGCTGCCGTACAGGCGCAGGTAGGGCCCGGGGTCGCGGATCTGCAGGCGGACGCTCTCGCCCTCCTCGTCGATCGTCCCGTCGTCGTCGTTGTCGACACCATCGCGGTCGACGATGAAGGTCTCGTCGAAGTTGCGCGTCGTGACGGTGCTGATCGTAAAGCCGAAGGCGCCGGCGACGTGCACGCCGTCGAAGTCGAAGGCCAGGTTGTCGATCTGGAAGTCGGCGACGACACCGGTGGAGCCGACGAAGATCAGGCCGCGTGGGATCGTGATGTCGATCAGCGGCGAACCGTCGTCACGGGTGCCGAGTTGGAGATTCGTGTCCGTCAGGACGATCGACAGCGCCTTGGTGTTGTTCGGGCGCAGGGTCTGGGTGACCTGAATCGTGGTACCGAGCGAGACTTCGTCGTTGCCGTCGCCATCGAAATCGAATGCCAGCGTGACGGTGCCGCCGACGGCGATGAGGGTCTTGTTGAGCTGGATCCGCTTGCTGGGGGCCGCCTCACCGTTGGGCCCCTCGGGGCCGGTCTGCACCAGCAGGCCGGCCTCGGACGCAGGCTGCCCCGGTGCCGCCGGGAAGCTGCGCTTGAAGTCGATCGCCTTTGGCGGCGGGGCCGTGGGCGTGGCCGCGCCTCGGGCCGGCGTCGCGCCGTTGACCTCGAGCGTGATGCCGCTGCCCCCGGCGGTGACGCCGTCGACACCCACCAGCGCGACGTTGTCCGCGCTGGCGGTGATGGCGTAGTAGCTGGCGCGCGTGTTGGCCACGCCGGGCGTGACCACCGGGCTGAACAGGGCGAGCGCGACCTCCAGGTTGACCAGCGTCACGCCGACGGCGTCGGTGTCGCCAACATCGTCATTGCCGTCGAAGTCGCCGTCCCCGTCGCTGTCCGGGCTGCCGTTGCCGGCGAAGACGTTGATGCCGCTGCCGCCGATGGTCAGCACGTTGTAGGCACCGGCGATCGGCGCGCCACTGGTGTCCTTCAGCGTACCGGCCGGGACGGTGCCCTTCGTGAACCCGAAACTGCCGCCCAGGTACACGAAGCCGTCGACGATGAACGTCAGCTTGCCGAAGGCCTCGAGCTTCGCTTCCGTGTAGGCAATGAGCTTGGACGGCGCGCTGAGCGGGCCGCCGTCGTCCGGGTCGAGCCCGACCTGCACCGACAGGCCGTCCGTGCCGCCGAAGATCGCCGCATTGCCGGCGACCTGTGCGCTGGCGACCCAGTCGACAACCGGGTCGTTGCCGGTAGTCACCACGCCGTCGGTGCCGCCGTTGACTCGCACCTGGATCGACTCGGCCCGCACCGTGATGCCGTCGATGCCGACGAGTTCGACATTGCCATCGAGGCTTAAGGCGAAGTAGCTGGAGCGGTCGACCGTGGCAGACACCGGCCGGCCGTTGGCGCCCTTGGCAACGATCGGCTTGGCCAGGGCCACGGCCACGTCCACGTCGCTGATCACCAGGCCCGTGGCACCGTCGACGGCGAGTTCGCCGCGCTCGTCGACCGTGCCGTCGGCGTTGTTGTCCAGGCCGTCGTCCTCGGCGAAGTACGGGCCGCCGACGCCGACAAAAACGTCCACGTTGCTCGCGCCGATGCGCAGCAGGTTCATGTTCGGCTTCAGCGTCGCGGCCGGGTCCGAGAGCTTCAGGTTGACCGGCCCGGCCTTGGAGAACGCGAACTCGCCGCTGAGGAACACGTACTGCGCAATGCGCAGCCGCAGCGAACCGGCCACCTCGAACACCTGGCGCGAGAAGCCGATCACGGTGCTGTCGGTGTCGCGGTCTGGGCCGGTGGCCGCACGCAGGCCGTCGGGGCTGCCGAACAGCGCCGGGTTCAGCGCCGCGCTGGCAGCGAAGTCGATCGCCTTGCTGTTGACGTCGGGCAGGTTCATCGCGATCTGCACGCGCCCGAAGAGCTCGAAGTCGTCCACGCCAACGATGCCGGCAGCGCCGGAAGCACGCACCGCCGTGTAGCTCTTGACCGGTGCGCCCACCGCGGCGGGCAGCGTCTTGGCCAGAACGAGCACGAGTTCATCGATCTCCAGCGTGACGCCCATCGCGCCTTCGGGCGAGATCTCGTCGGCCTCGTCGGTGGTGCCGTCACCATCGTTGTCCAGGCCGTCCAGGCTCACGAAGTACGGGCCGCCGACGCCGACGAAGGCCTTGATATCCTTCGCGCCGATGACCAGCGCCGACACCGTGGTCGTGCCGACCTGGGCTGCGTCGGTCGTCTTCACCTGCAGCGTCTTGCGCTCGACGGCCACGGTGCCTGCCAGGTAGACGAAGCCGTCGATGGACACCAGCAGCTTGCCGCTGACGAAGAGCTCGGTCGTCTTCGTGACGGCATTCAGCAACGAGGTGTCGAACGCGGCGACGTTCGCAAAATCGATGCGGGTGCCATTGGCCGCGGGCTGGTTCAGCTCGAAGCGGAAGTCACGGCCCTGGAACACGAAGCCGTCCGGCAAGCCGAGGGGTTGCAGGCCGTCCAGCGTCGCGGCGATGCCCATCCAGTGCCGCGGCGAGGCCGGCGGGGTTGTCGTGGTGGTCGTGGCAGGCAGCACCTCGCCGATCATCGCGATCGAGACGCGGCCGCCGACGAAACCGAGGCCCACGGTGCCGTTGGCAGCCGGGTCGGCGAAGCCGTCGGCCTGGCCGGTGGTGGCGCTGCGGGTGAAGCTGCCGTTGACACCGACGAAGACGTAGAGCTGGCTGAGCTCGATGCTGAGGATCGACGCCTTGAAGGCGGCGATGCTGCCGTCGCTGAAGGCGTTGTCGAAGCTCTGCGTGATGTCGAACCGGCCCGCCAGCAGCACGAAGCCGCTGATGTTGATCTCGAGGTAGCCGCTGACGGCGAGCTTGGTCGCGGCCGTGATGCCACCCAGTCCTGTGACGACGCCGTCGTTGGTGAGGTCGTTCCAGTCCAGGCGCGTTTCGACGCCGCCCACGACGTTGCCGATGTTCAGCGCCACGCCCAGGTTCTTGACGGCGAACTCGAAGGCGTCCGGCAGGCCGTAGACCTGCATGTTGGCGACGGTCGCTTTCAGGGCCGTGTACTTCTGCACCACACCGCCGACCGTGGCCGGCGTCGAGCTGACGGTGGCCAGCGACAGGCCGGCGTTTTCCACCGCAAAGCCGATGGCGTCGTCGGTGGCCAGACCGGTGACGTGGCCGTCGGCATCGCGCACGAAGGCGCCGTTCACGCCGACGAACAGGTACACGTTCGACAGGTTCAGGTTCATCAGGTTGGCGTTTGTGATCGTGACGACGCCGTCGCTGACGGTCAGCGGCGCCGGCTCGGTGCGCGCGTTCTTGATGACCAGGTCGAACTGCCCGGCCGCGAGCACAAAGCCGCCGATGTCCAGCACCACCTCGCCACCGAGCTTGAAGCCGGCCGGGTCGAGCGGGCGGCCGGCGATGGTGACGGGGTCGGCCGCGAAGCTCGCGCTGCCCGGCTGCAGATCGATGGTCGACGTCCAGTCCAGCGGCGCCACGGCCACGGCGCCGGACTTGCCGGCGTTGCTCTCGAAGGCGAAGCTGACCACCTCGGCGGTGATGCCGGTCAGTCCGACCAGGGTCGCGCCATTCACGCCCACCGCGAGTGCCGTGTAGGCGCGCGTGTCGGCCGGCGCGGTGACCGGGTTGGCCTTGAGCGCAGCCAGCGTGAACCGCCCGCTCGCGACCTGCACTCCCACCCCGCCCGGCACGCCGGCGAAGAGGTTGCTGAGCGTCAGGTCGAGCGTCAGCAGGCTGGCGCCGCGCATGTCGTCGTTGTTGGTTGCGTCGGTGTCGGCCGTGCCGAAGCCGTCCTTCGCGACGTCGACATCGACGACCTGGCGAACCATTTCGAAGGTGGCGGTGGCCTGCAGGTAGCCCAGCAGGTCCAGCGTCAGCGTGCCGCCCACGGACAACAGCCCGGTGGTGAACCCGATCGTGGAGACCACGACGCCGCTGCCGTTGCGGAAGTCGACCACGTCGGCCTGGCCGGCGAAGCTCGTGCCGTCGACCGAGTTGCCCTGGACGTTGACCGAGCTGGCCCAGTTGATCGGCGTTGGCACCACCGGCAGCGTGCCCGTGGCGCTGTTGACGGCGACCTTCAGCAGGCTGGCGCGAATGGTCAGCCCGTCGGGCAGGCCGACGAAGCCGATGTCGCCGCCGAAGTCGGCCTTGATGGCCGTGAAGGAGCGGTTGTCGCCCGCGATCTTCGTCGGGTTGGCCTTGACGATGGCCAGCGCGAGGGTGCCGTCGCTGATCGAGAAGCCGGTGCCGCCGATCGTGGCGTCGAAGGGGTCGGCGTCGGGGATGCCGATGAACAGCTTGTGGATCTGCAAGCCGATCTTGAGCAGCGTGGCGTCGTCGAGGTCGCGCTCGGCCTTCGAGAAGGTGCCGTTGCCGTTCACGTCGACGTCGACGGTGCTCTGCGAGAAACTGAAACCGGCCTCGACGAAGAGCACGTCGAACAGCGCCAGGCGGACGCTGTCGGCGCCGACATTCAGCAACGCGCCGGCTTCGCCGTCGAAGTCCACGTCGCCCAGCGCGGTGCCCACGATGCTGCCGCCGGCGCCGAAGTCGATCACGTCGTTCTTCGCGGCGTCGGTGGCCAGCCGCGAGTTCGAGTTCATCTGGATGTAGAACGACCCGCTGATCGCGATGCCCGGGATGCCGTCCAGGCTGCCGTTGCCGCTGGCCTTCAACGCGGTGTAGCCGACACCGGTGGCCAGGTCCTTGACGATCGCCAGGCTGAAGGACACGCCGCTGAGCGACACCCCGATGTCGCCGGCACCCGCGAAGGCCGAGATGCCCGAGCCGCTGAGCAGCAGGTACTGCGTGGTCAGCGTGGTGAAGTCGTTCGCGGCGACGGTGGAGTTCTTCGCGATCTTGAAGCTGCCCATGGCCTGGCGGAAGCTCAGGAAGCCGTCGAGCTTGACGAAGCCGAAGAAGTCCAGCGACAGGTTGCCGCTTACGGCCAGCAGCGGACCGTCGTGGCCGTCGACGTTGAGCACCGGGCCCCCGGCCGGCGCGAAGGTGGTCACCGCATCGTCACCGGCGAAGTCCGCGGTGTCAGCGAAGTCCAGTGCCTTGTTCGGCGAGGTCAGGCTGCTGGTGCGGTTGACGAGCACCTCGAGCGAGCGGACGCCGACCGTCAGACCCTCGATGCCGATGAAGCCGGCATCGACCACCGAGGCCCGCAGCGCCGTGTACTTGATGTCGTCGGTGGTCGCCGCGGCGTTCGCGCCCGGGTCGGTCACTAGCAGGAGCGTGAAGTTGACGCCGCTGAGGTTGAAACCCATCGCGCCATCGTTGATCTCGCCCGGCTCGTCGATGCGGTTGTCGCCATCGTTGTCGACACCGTCAGCGGCGTTGATGCCGGCGAAGGCGGTCGTCACCGTGCCGGTGATCGTCGTGTAGGCGACGTTTGACAGGGCCGACGACGTCAGCGTGGTGCCGCTGCGGTCGGCCAGGCTGAAGCTGCCGGTGGCGCTTTCGATCGCGAACTCGCCTTCCAGAATCACGAAGCCGAAGACGTCGATCAGCAGCTTGCCGCCGATGCGCAGCAACTCGCCCGAGTTGCCGTCTATCGTGAAGGCCTCGCTGCCGTTGCCGCGCTGGACGACGACGGCTGCCGCCTTGCCATTGTCGGCCGCGAAGCCATCGGTATCGACGAAGTCGAGGACGCGGTTCTTGTTCGCGACGTTGGAACTCTTGTTGATCTCCAGCGAGAGCGAGCCGTCCACCGCGAGGCCCGGCGGCGCGCCAAAGTCCGGCACGCCGAGATTGGCCTTGAGGGCCGTGTACGTCGTGGCCGTCGGCGCGACGCCCTCGCTGACCAGCAGCATGGCCACCAGAATGTCGTCGAAGGTCAAGCCGCCCTCGCCGCCGACCGTGGCCTTGTCGACCGTCGCGCCGATGGCAAGGTACGAGACACCGTTGAGGACGGTCGTGGTGCCTGCGGTGGCATCGGTGACCGCAAAGCTCCCCTGCGCCTTCCTGAAGGTGAAGCTGCCGTCGAGCGTGACCAGGTCGAACACGTTCAGGCTGACCGAGCCGGCCACCTGGAGCAACTGCCCTTCGCCACCGTCCATGTCCAGCGTGACGACCGGCGCCGGGTCCGGGCCGCTCGCCACGTCCAGGCTGGTCGTCGAGAAGTCCAGCACCGTCGACGCCGCCAGACCGGTGCTCAGCTTCGACTGGTTGATCTGCAGCGAGAAGTCGTTGACCACGATGTCCAGACCGTCGATGCCGACGATCTCCGCCGTGCCGACCGCCGCTTTG
>JAYUSP010000290.1:0-16561 GCA_043755615.1 Betaproteobacteria bacterium | reverse complement strand
CCGCGACGGTGGCCGTGATGGCGCCCGAGACGGCGGCCGCGACGGCCGGCGTGGCGAGCGTGGTGGTCGCGGCGGTCGCGGAGGCGAACGTGGCGGTGAGCGCGGTGACCGTCCGCGCGGCGATCGTGGTGGTGAGCGCGGTGCTGAGCGCGGTGCCGAAGGCCGCAGTCGCGGCGACCGCGCCGAGCGCCCGCGTCGCAGCGAAGGTACCGAAGCTGGCGCTGAAATTCAGCGGGACAGCCAGCGCGATCAGACACGCGACCCGGCACGCGATGACCAGCGGCCCCGCCGCGGCGATCGGCCCGAGCGCACGTCGCAGGTCAACGCCCTCGCTGCCGAAGGCAGCGCGGTGATCGAAAACAAATTTGTCGACACGATCCCGGTCGGCGAAGCGGCCGAGGCCGATCGCGACGGCCGCCGCCGCCGCCGCCGAGGTGGCCGCGGGGGCCGCGACCGCGACGAGCCGCGTGCTGATGGTGCACCGGGCAGTGGCAGTGGAAGCGGCGATGCCGATTCCGATGTGGGTGCCGATGTGGCTGCCAAGACGCTGCCGGCAGCCGTCGATTTGCAGGCTGGCGAAATGCCGGCCGGCGAGCGGGCGAACGGCGACAGCCCCACCGAGGGTGGCATCGAACAGGACGGCAGCCGCCGTCGTGGCCGTGGCCGCGACAGGCCGAGGCGCGAGCGCCGGCCTGACGATGCGGCAACGGTCGACAGCGCTGATGGCGCAAGTGCGACCAGCGTTTTGGCATCGGGCATTGCGGCGACGAGCGATATCGGCGCTATCGGCGCTAACGCGGCGCCAGCGGCAACCGCCATCACCGGGTCGCCGACGAGCAACGAAGACGCGCAAGTCGGGCCGGCAGCCGCCGCGGCCGACGAGATTGCTGATGACGCGACCCGCGCCGCCGCAACGGCGCCGCACGCCGCTGCCGCCTGGGCTGCGCCCGCGCTCGCCCCGATGCCGTCACCGATGCCGTCACCGACACCGGCGCCGGCACCGGCACCGACACCGGCGCGTGCTGCCGCCGCACCGGTTGTCGTCGAGCGCTTCGTGCTGCCGATGGATCAGTTGCAGTCCATCGCCCAGAGTTCGGGTTTGCAGTGGGTCAACTCCGACGCCGGCAAGATCAACGCCGCACAAGCCGCGCTGGCCGCCGCACCGAAGCCGGCGCATGTGCCACGCGAACGCAAGTCCATCGTCGTGGTCGACGAAGGCCCGCTGGTGCTCGTTGAAACGCGCAAAGACCTGTCGCAACTAAAGCTGCCGTTTGAGCAGCAATCGGCGCAGCCCGGCGCATAGCGCGCTTCAGCGGCGTCAGAGCGCCGGTTTCGGAACGCCTGCCGAGGGTTCGAAGCCTGCCGCTACGATGCAACGTTAGGCGCCACGACACCGGCGGTGTCGATGCGCGCTGCTTCGTGCGCGCGGCGGCATGTCAGAGCGTGAGAGTTCTTCGTGCGTGACCGAGCAGCGCGCCAAACGGCGCCCGATCTAGGCTGAGCCCGGACACAAACAGTCCTGAGGACTGTTTGTGCCTGGCGAAGGCCAAGGCCTCCTGGCACTGGCGCAAAGCACAGCCATAGCTCGGGCACAGGCTAAGCATTTGCAACGACGAGCGGGTGTCGTTTGGTGTGATGAGCGGGCATGAGCGGGCATGAGCGAAAGACTCTCACGCTCATGAGCAAATGTGGCTCTGCCACTTTGCTCATCCCCCACGGGGGGCTGAGCCCGCGCACAAAAGCCCGAAAGGGGCTTTGTGGCTGGCGAAGGCCATCCGGCCTGCAAGCCGGATGGCGGACGACGTATGTCGTCGGCCTGGGGGCGCTCTCAGGGCAGGCGTTCCAGCGCATGCTGGTAGGCGCCCTGGTGCATCAGCTCGTCCCAGCTCAGCGGGGGTGTCAGCGGCAGCAGCGCCAGGCGGCGCGCTTCGCTGTCGGGGTCGGGGTGCCAGTGGCCCTGCGCCTGCTGGTCGAGCAGCCCGGCGAGCAGGCCGTCGACCGCCTCGCCGCCGTCGACCGACTGGTTGCACAGCAAGACCAGGTCGCAGCCGGCCGACAGGGCCACCGCCGCGGCTTGCGGGTAGCTCACCGATTGGCCATCGATCTGGCGTGCGCCTTCCATGCTCAGGTCGTCGCTGAAGATCGCGCCGTTGAAGCCGAGGCGGCCGCGCAAGATCTCCTTGAGCCAGCGCTCGGAGAATCCCGCCGGGTGGCGGTCGACCTTGGGGTAGACCACATGCGCCGGCATCACGCTGGCCAGGCTGGTGCTCAACCATTCGTAGGGCCGGGCGTCGTCTTCGAGAATCACCTTGAGCGAGCGCCTGTCGATCGGCACGCTGTGGTGGCTGTCGGCTTTGACAAAACCATGGCCGGGGAAATGTTTGCCGCAGTTGGCCATGCCGGACAGCAGCAGGCCGTGCATCAGGCTCTTGGCGAGCAGCGTGGCGACGCGCGGGTCGCGATGGAAAGCACGGTCGCCGATGACGTTGGAGCCGCCATGGTCGAGGTCGAGCACCGGCGTGAAGCTGAGGTCGACACCGCAGGCACGCAGCTCGGAGCCGAGCACCTGCCCGGTGGCCGTGGCGGCATCGGTGGCGGTGAGCGCGTCGCGCTGCCAGAGTTCACCGAGCGCGCGCATCGGGGCTAGGTGAGTGAAGCCGTCGGTCTTGAAGCGCTGCACGCGGCCGCCTTCGTGGTCGACGCAGATCAGCACATCGGGGCGCAGCGACTTGATCTCGGCGCACAGGGTCGTGAGCTGGTGGCGGTTTTGCCAGTTGCGCGCAAACAGGATCAGGCCGCCGACGAGCGGATGTTTCAGGCGCTTGCGGTCAGCGGCATTGAGCGTGGTGCCGGCGACATCCAGCACGACGGGGGCATGTTCGATCATCTTGAGCTTTCGGTTTCGACCACCACAAACGCGGCAGCGTAGTCGGTTTCGTCGCTGACGCTGACATGCGCACGCAAGCCGCGCGCGTCAAACCACGCGGCGAGCGCGCCGTGCAGCTTGATTTCTGGTTTGCCGCTGGCGGCCTTGACCAACTCGCAAGCACGCCAGGTCATCGGCATGCGCAACCCCAGGCCGATGGCCTTGGAGAAGGCTTCCTTGGCAGCGAATCGGGTCGCCAGATAACTCAAACCACGCGCCGGCACCTTGGCAAAACGCGCGCGGAAGACTTCGATCTCATGCGGGCCGAGCACCTTGGCTGCGAAGCGCTCGCCACGCCGCGCCAGCGTGGCTGCGATGCGGCGGATGTCGCAGATGTCGGTGCCGATGCCGTAGATCATGACTGCACGCTGCCGTTGGCTGTGACTTCGGCTTTAACGTTGGCGTTGGCGTTGACGTTGCCGTTGACGAGCAGCCAGTTGTCGTGGTGCTCGCCTTCAAAGCTGTAGTCGACAACTCGGTGCATCACGAACCCTTCACGCTCATAGAAGTTGCGGGCGCGTGGATTGCCGACCCAGGCCGTCGTCCACAGCACCGCGGGGCCGCAGCGGCGCCGGGTTTCGCGGATCAGCGCTGCACCGACGCCCTGGCCGGCGAAGCGCGCCAGCACGTACAAGGTGTCGAGCTCGAAGCCGGCACGCGTGGCCGGCTCGTCGGAATGCTCGGCCGGGTGCCAGCGCGCGTAGCCGAGCAGGTGTTCGTCCCGCGCGGCAATGAGCCACTGACTGCGGCCGTCGCTGAGCGCGGCATACAGCTTTGCAGGGTTGAACTGCTGGGTGACTTCACGCGCGATCGTGGCCCGCACGCCGTCGGTGGCGTAGGTGTCGATCCACACCGCGGCGGACAGTACCGACAGCGCCAAGGCGTCGTCGGGCCGCGCGTCGCGCAGCGCCCAGGTTTCAGCCTGCATGGGCAGAGCGGATGCAGCGCTGATAAGCGCGCACGGTCTCGGCCAGGCCCAGCTCCAGCGCATCGGCAACCAGCGCGTGGCCGATCGAGACCTCGGCCACCGCAGGCACCGCGCGCAAGAAGTCGGCGAGGTTGTCGCGGTTCAGGTCGTGCCCGGCGTTGACACCCAGACCGGCGCCGAGTGCGGCCTGCGCGGCAGCGGTGTAGTGCGCCAGCACCGCCGCTTGCTGCGGGGTGCCGTGGGCGCGCGCATAGGCTTCGGTGTAGAGCTCGACGCGGTCGGCATCGATCGCGCGCGCCAGTGGCATCGCTGCCGGATCGGGATCCATGAACAGGCTCACGCGCACGCCGAGCGCATGCAGCTCATCGATCAGCGGGCGCAAACGCGCGGCGTCGTTGGGTTCTCCGGTGCCGAGGTTCCAGCCATGGTCAGAGGTTGCCTGCTCGGCACTGTCGGGCACGAAGGTCGCCTGCTGCGGGCGCAATACACGCAGCAGCGGCATCAGGTTGTGGAAGGGGTTGCCTTCGATATTGAACTCGGCCTGCGGCCAGCGTTTGAGCAGCGCCGCGAGCGCATGAACATCGGCCGCAGTGATGTGGCGTGCATCGGGCCGCGGGTGCACGGTAATGCCGTCGGCGCCGGCCTCAAGCGCCACGGTCGCCAGCTTGATCAGATCCGGCAGCCCGACCGGGCGGCTGTTGCGCAGCAGCGCAACGCGGTTGACATTGACCGACAGCGCGCAACCGGCGTGCTGCCGGGTGGCGTGGGCTTCTGGGGCGATGAGGGGGTTCATGCGGTGGCTGATTGCGGCAGGTCGAGCAGGCGTTGCACTCCCTGCATCACCTGCCGGGTGCGCAAGGGCGCTGCACCAAGATGATAGTGAAGCAGCGCGCGCAGCGCCGCCCGCAGCGCGGGCAAGGCGACGACGCAGGCACGCTGCAGCGCAGCGAGATCCGCGGCGTCCAGCGCGGACTGCAATGCGCGAAGCTGCGACCCGTCGATCGCCACGGCATCGTCGCGCGTGTTGATCACACCGGCCTCGGGCACAAGCTGGTAACGCCGATCGTCGGCAACGGCCTGCTGCGTCAGGGTCACCAAACCCAGCTCGGGCAGGACGCCGGTCTGGTGCAGCAGCACCAGCTCGAAAGCCCGCAGCGCGGCCTGCGCGTGGCTGTCGTCGCCAACCGCGCCGTTCGCTCTATCCGTGCCATTCGTGCCATTCGTGCCATTCGCTCCATGGCGACCATTCAGACCATTCACGCGCAGGCCGGGCAAGGTCTGCGCGTAGGCGTCAAACAGGCGTGGATGTGGGTCATCGCGGGCGAGCAGCTTCATCAGCAGCTCGTTGACGTAGAAGCCGGAAAAAAGCGCACCGCCCGACAGCATCGGCGCGCCGCCGGCCCATTCGGCATGGCGCAGCAGGTGCACTTCGGTGCCGGCATCGGCGGGGCTGCGGCCGAGCGTCAGGTGCAGGCGCTGGAACGGCAGCAACACCGGGCGCAGTTGTGAATACGGCCGCTTGGCGCCCTTGGCGACGGCCGCGACACGACCGCGCTCGCGGGTGAAGAGATCCACGATGAGGCTGGTTTCGCTCCAGTCCCAGTGGTGCAGCACATAGCCTTGCAACGGCGCCGCTGCGGCGCGTTTATTCATACCCGTAGCTGCGCAGGTGCTTTTCGTCGTCGGCCCAGCCGCCACGCACCTTGACCCAGAGTTCGAGAAAGACCTTCGCGTCGAGCAGCCGCTCGAGCTCTTGCCGCGCTTCGCTGCCGATGCGCTTGAGGCGATCGCCGCCTTCGCCGATGATCATGCCCTTGTGGGCATCGCGCTCGACGATGATGGTTGCGGCGATGCGGCGAAGCCTTCCCCGCGGCCGCGCACGGCCGCCCGAAGCGGCCACGCCCCCCGCGTGGGGTGGGCGGTGCGAAGCGCCGCCCTGGGGGTCGTCAATTTCTTCAAACTTGTCGATGATGACCGTCGAGGTGTAGGGCAGCTCGTCGCCGGTTAGGCGGAAGAGTTTTTCGCGGATGATTTCGCTGGCCAGGAAACGGTCGCTGCGGTCGGTGAGCGCGTCTTCTTCGTGCAGCCAGGGTTGCTCAGGCAGGTAGGGCGCGAGGACGCCGAACAGGCGCTCGACGTCGGCTTCCTTGGTCGCGGACATCGGCACATATTCGGCAAAGTTGTATCGCTCGGGCAGGCTCTTCAGCCAGGGCAGCAGATCGGTGCGGCGCGCCACGGTGTCGACCTTGTTGGCGATCAGCACCACGGGTTTGCCGGCTGGCATCAACTGCAGAACCTGCGCGTCGTCGGCACCAAAGCGCCCGGCCTCGACGACAAAGAGCACGACATCGACATCACTCAGCGTGGCGAGCACGGTGCGGTTCAGCGTGCGGTTCAGCGCTGCAGCGTGTTTGGACTGGAAGCCCGGCGTATCGACAAATACAAACTGCGTCGGCCCCACCGTGCGGATGCCGGTGATGCGGTGGCGGGTGGTCTGCGCCTTCTTCGACGTGATGCTGATCTTCTGCCCGACAAGCGCATTCAGCAGCGTGCTCTTGCCGACGTTGGGCCGCCCGACGATGGCGATCAGGCCGCAGCGACGGGGCAGATCCTCAGCCGCGTCGACTGCCGGAACATCAGCATTCATTGGCGCACCCTACGGCCTTCGGCCGGTCCCGCCGAGCGGGAGCATTCGCGCTTGGGGCGGCCCGGCGCGCTCATTGGCGCAGCGGCCCGCCGGGTTGGTCGCTCAGCTTCAGCGCTTCGAGCATGCGGCGCGCGGCCTCTTGTTCGGCGACACGGCGCGAGCGGCCTTCGCCGAGCTCGACGAGGCCGAGTGTCGCCACTTCGCAGGCGACCTCGAAGGTCTGCGCGTGGGCCTGGCCGCGGGTGGACCGGATCGAATACGCCGGCACCGCAAACCTGCGCGCCTGCAGCCACTCTTGCAGTTCGGTCTTGGCGTCCTTGCTCCAGTTGGCGACCTCGGTGCTGGTAATGATGTCGCCAAACAGGCGCCGCACGAGTGCCTGCGCGGCATCAAAGCCGCCGTCGATGAACGTCGCGCCGATGATCGCCTCGGTGGCGTCGGCCAGGATCGACGCGCGCTGCCCGCCGCCGCCGCGCATCTCGCCGTCGGACATGCGCACGGCTTCGGGCAGGCCCAGCGACAGCGCGACGCGGTGCAGGCTGTCTTCGCGCACAAGATGGGCGCGCACACGTGTCAGGTCGCCTTCATCGGAGCCGGAAAAATGTTCGTAGAGCAGGGTCGACACCGCCAGGTTGAGCACCGCGTCGCCAAGGAATTCGAGGCGCTCGTTGTGGTCGGCGCCGAAGCTGCGGTGCGTGAGTGCGCAAGCCAGCAACGCCGGCTGGGCGAAGTGGTGGCCCAAGCGTGTTTGCAGTGCGGTATGCAGCGCGGAATTCAGCGCGTTTGGCGCGGCGTCAGGTCGGCGATCCATCGGGGTTTCAGTTTGCGCTATTTCGAGCGCCCCTGGTACTTGAGCAGCAGGTACACCGGGCCGACGATCGGGATTTCTTTTTCGTAGGCAAACGCAATCACGACGCGGTCGTTTTCCTTGGTCACCTCAAGATCCTTGCCGGCGATCGAGGTGATCGAATACTCGATCTGCTTCTGGCGGTCAAAGGCCGTGCGGGCATCGCCCACCGTGGTTGGCGCAGAAGCGGCGATCTTGGCCACCGCGCTCTGGATCGTGAAGTACTCGTTCACCGTCGGCAAGGCGCGCACCGCGATATAGGCGAAGAAGCCGATCAAGATGGCCCAGACCACGAGGCCGAGCAAAGTGACGCCGCGCTGCGCGGCGCGGGTCGGCGGTCGCCGTGACAGTTTCGAGATCATTGCAGCATGCCCCTTGAACGGCACCATGGGCGGGCAGCGTGGCTTCAATTGAAGGCGCCGATGCGACCGAGGTTGCCGAAGTTCATCCACACAAAAAAGGCGCGGCCAACGATATTCTCGTCAGGCACGAAACCCCAGTAGCGGGAATCCTGAGAATTGTCGCGGTTGTCACCCATCATGAAGTAGTGCCCTTGTGGCACCTTGCACACCACGCCCTCGGCTGAGTAGCGGCAACTTTCACGAAACGGGAATCGTTTGTCGTCGGTGCCAAAAAACGCCTGGCGCTTGGGGTCGACAAGCATGCGGTGATCTTTCTCGCCGAGTTTCTCGTTGAACAGCGGCGCGTAGCGCAGGCTGTCCTCGTCGTAGTAGTCGCCCTGGGCTTGCGTCGGCACCGGCTTGCCGTTGATGAGCAGGGTCTGGTTCAGGTACGAAACCTCGTCACCGGGCAGGCCGACGACACGTTTGATGTAGTCCATGCGCGGGTCGGGCGGATAACGGAAGACCATCACGTCGCCGCGCTGCGGGTCGTTGTTCTGCACGATCTTCCTGTTCAGCACCGGCAGCCGCACGCCGTAGTGGTACTTGTTGACCAGGATCAGGTCGCCGACAAGAAGCGTCGGCACCATCGAGCCCGAAGGGATCTTGAAAGGCTCGAACAGAAACGAGCGCAGCACGAAGACGACCACGATCACCGGGAACAGGCCCGCCGTCCAGTCCAGCCACCAGGGCTGCATCAGCAGTCTGGCCTTGGCCTCTTGCACATCCCCATCGACGCGGCTGATGCCCATCTTGCCGAGCTCGGCGCGGCGGCGGGTGTCTTGCCGTTCGAGCTCGGCCGCGGCAGCAGCGCGCGCCGGCGCGAAGCGCAGGCGTTCGGCCAGCCAGTAGGCAAACGTGACCATCGTCAGCATGAACAGCAGCAGCGAGAAATTGCCGATCCAGTAGCCCATGAACCAGCCCGCCCCGTAAATCACCAGGGCGCCGTACAGGGCGGCAGTCAGTGCACTCATGAGTGTTGTCGTTTTGGCTTGCGTGTTGGTTTTAATCGTCGACCTGCAGGATCGCCAGGAAGGCTTCTTGCGGCACCTCGACGGCACCGATCTGCTTCATGCGCTTTTTGCCGGCCTTTTGTTTTTCGAGCAGCTTCTTCTTGCGGGTGATGTCGCCGCCATAACATTTTGCCAGCACGTTCTTGCGCAGCGCCTTGATGTTTTCGCGCGCGATGATGTTCGCGCCGATGGCCGCCTGGATCACCACGTCGTACATCTGGCGCGGGATCTGCTCGCGCATCTTGGCCGCCACCGCGCGCCCGCGGTACTGGCTCTGCGCCCGGTGCACGATGATGCTCAACGCATCGACGCGGTCGCCGTTGAGCAGCAGGTCGACCTTGACGACATCGGCGGCACGGTATTCCTTGAACTCATAGTCCATCGACGCATAACCACGCGAGACGCTTTTCAGCTTGTCGAAGAAGTCCAGCACGATCTCGGCCAGCGGCAGCTCGTAGGTCAGCATCACCTGGCGGCCGTGGTAGGCCATGTTCAGCTGCACGCCACGCTTCAGGTTGGCCAGCGTCATCACCGGGCCGACCGAATCCTGCGGCATATAAAGATGCACCGTGACGATCGGCTCGCGGATTTCCTTGATCCGCCCGGCGTCAGGGATCTTCGACGGGTTTTCGATCAGCATCACGGTGCCGTCGTTGAGCTCGACCTCGTAGACCACGCTCGGCGCGGTGGTGATCAGGTCCTGGTCGAACTCGCGCTCCAGGCGCTCCTGCACGATTTCCATGTGCAGCAGGCCGAGAAAGCCGCAGCGAAAACCAAAGCCCAGCGCCTGGCTGACCTCGGGCTCATAGCGCAGCGACGAGTCGTTGAGCTTGAGTTTTTCAAGCGCGTCGCGCAGCTGGTCGTATTCGCTGGCTTCGGTCGGGTACAGGCCGGCAAAAACCTGCGGCTTGATTTCCTTGAAACCGGGCAAAGCCGTGGTCGCCGGGCCGGCGTTGTTGGGTAGCTTCTTTTCCAGCGTCAGCGTATCGCCGACCTTCGCCGCTTGCAGCTCCTTGATGCCGCAGATGACAAAACCCACCTCGCCGGCCTTGAGCGTGTCGCGCGGCACCGACTTCGGCGTGAAGACACCCATCGACTCGATGCCGTAGACCGTGTTGGTGGCCATCATGCGGATGCGCTCGCCCTTGCTGAAGCTGCCGTCGACAACACGCACCAGCATCACCACGCCGACATAGGTGTCGAACCAGCTGTCGACGATCATCGCCCGCGGCGGGCCGTTGGGGTTGCCGCGTGGCGCGGGCATGCGCGCGATGACGGCTTCGATGACTTCGTCCAGGCCCATCCCGGTCTTGGCCGAACAGGGGATCGCATGTTCGGCATCGATGCCGATCACGTCTTCGATCTCTTCCTTGGCGCGTTCGGGGTCGGCCTGCGGCAAGTCCATCTTGTTCAGCACCGGCACCACTTCGACGCCGAGTTCGAGCGCGGTGTAGCAGTTGGCCACCGTCTGCGCTTCGACACCCTGCGACGCATCGACGACGAGCAGTGCGCCTTCACACGCCGACAGTGACCGGCTCACCTCGTAGGAGAAGTCGACATGGCCGGGTGTGTCGATCAGGTTCAGGTTGTAGACCTGTCCGTCCTTGGCGGTGTACTGCAACGCCGCAGTCTGGGCCTTGATCGTGATGCCACGCTCGCGTTCGATGTCCATCGAGTCGAGCACCTGCGCTTCCATCTCGCGGTCGCTCAGACCACCACAGCGCTGGATGATGCGATCGGCCAGCGTGCTCTTGCCATGGTCGATGTGGGCAATGATTGAGAAGTTGCGGATGTGGTTCATCGGAGATCAGTGGACCATCGTTGCGCGCGCTTGAATGGCGTCATGCGTTAGGTGGCCGGAGTGCTGCTTCGGACTGCGATGCAGCATGTTCAAGACGTAAAAAAAAGGCGCGTCGAACTGAATGACGCGCCTTCCAACAAAAGACGTTTGGCAACTGCTTGTTGGGGGTTCATTGTAGCCAAATCGCCCCTGCCGCAACCCGCGCCAATGCTTGTTTTCCGGCCGTTGCAGGGTGCCAACATCAATTAGTTATTCACAGATCATCAACAGGCTGTTCGCAGCCTTGTCCAACGTCGCGGCGGCCCAACAGGACACCTCGCTTCCACGCCAGAAGCGCAGCTAAAGGCGGGGTTTGAGGCCGCGATTCTAGTCGCGGCGCGGTTGAATCCGACCGCAAGGTCGATTTGGAAGTGGGCATCCACCAACTTTCGACCGTGCCCGCGCGGCGAACCGATCGGAACTCCGACGCCGTCATTTCCGCCAGGTGAAATGCCCCTGCACCCTGATCGGGAAGCGCCGGCTTGACAGGGGCGCCGCCGGTCAGGTGGGCCCGGCCTTACCGCCCCGGCCGGATGACCAGGTAGTTGACGGCTTCGCCGCGGCGCACGAGCACGCTGACCGCGCGCGACTTCTCGACCTTGGCGGCCAGCGCGGCAAACTGCTTGCTGTCGCTGACCTCGGCGTTGTCGACCGACAGGATCACATCGCCTTCGCGCAAGCCGGCACGTGCCGCGGCCCCTTCGACGGCTTCGACCCGTACACCGCCCTTGACCTTGAGCTCGCGCTTTTGCGCTTCGCTGAGATCGGTTGCCGACACGCCGAGCGCATTCTTGGCCGGCGTGATGGCATTCGGTTCGGCCTGCGCCCGACGCGCCGGGCGGTCGGCCTCGAACTCGCCGATCATCACCGAGACATCGCGGTTGGCGCCACGCCTGAAGAGCTGCAGCGCAGCGCGTGTGCCGGGCTTGAGGCCGCCGATCAGGCGCGGCACATCACCCGAGCGATCGACCAGCTTGCCGTCGACCCGCGTGATGATGTCGCCGGCTTCGACGCCGGCTTTTTCTGCCGGGCCGCCAGACTCGACGCTCTGCACCAGCGCGCCGGCCGGCTTGCCCAGACCGATCGACTCGGCGACCTCCTTGGTCACCGGCGCGATCTGCACGCCGATGCGGCCGCGGATGACGCGCCCGAACGAGCGCAGCTGTTCCGACACCCGCGTCGCTTCGTCGATCGGGATCGCAAAAGAGATGCCCATGAAGCCGCCGGAGCGGCTGTAGATCTGCGAGTTGATGCCCACCACTTCGCCGCGCAGGTTGATCAGCGGGCCGCCGGAGTTGCCCGGGTTGATCGCGACATCGGTCTGGATGAACGGCACCAGCTCGCCGGTATCGCGCTGCTTGGCGCTGACGATGCCGGCGGTGACGGTGTTGTCCAGGCCGAAGGGCGAGCCGATGGCCATCACCCATTCACCGACCTTGAGCCGGTTCACGTCGCCGAGCTTCACAAACGGCAGGCCACTCGCTTCGATCTTGACGACGGCGACGTCGGTGCGGCGGTCGGCGCCGATGATGCGGGCCTTGAACTCGCGCTTGTCGGTGAGGGTCACCAGCACTTCGTCGGCACCGTCGACGACATGCGCGTTGGTCATCACGAAGCCGTCGGCGCTGAGGATGAAGCCCGAGCCGATGCCACGCTGTTGCGGCTCTTCGTCACCGCCACGCGGGTTGCCGCGACGTGGGTCGGGTGCGCCGGGAAAAGGGTTGCCAAAGCGGCGGAAAAAGTCCTCAAGCGCCGGCGGCAGCTCGCCAGTCGGCCCGCTTGCACGGGCGCTCTTTTCGAGGGTGCGGATATTCACCACTGCCGGGCCGACACGCTCAACCAGTTCGGTGAAATCGGGCAAGCCCTGCGGCTGTGCGCGGCCGGCACCGGGCCATAGCGCTGCAGCGCCGAAGATCAACGCCGCGGACATGGCCACCAGCACGCGCCGCGTCGGCCGCGATGTGGCAGCAGTGGCACGGGCGGCATCAAATCGGGTCACAGGCATCAAGGGTCTCCGGTCAGTCAAGACAATCAGATCGATCAGGCAAAAGAAACGACAACGGCACAAGTCAAGGTCGGGGGTCAAGCGGCAATCTCAAGGCCGCCGCTCCAGCGCCGCGCTGAAGGCTTTCAGCGTCACCATCGGCACGTCGCCCATCACGGTGACCCACCAACGTTCGCCATGGGCCTTCATCAGGGTGTGGGTCGCGCCGAGCTGCGTCATCAGCGCCTGGCGCGGCCGCCCGCCGGCGTCCAGCGGCTCGATGAAGATGGAAACGCGCGCGAGACCGTCGGAGTAGACCGCTTGCAGCATCGACACCGCGTTGGCGCCGGTGACCGCGCCAGCCGGCAGCAGCGGGTCGGCGGCGCGCCGGGCACAGCCGACGAGATAAAACCCGGGCGGCAGCCGCGCCATCGTCCAGCCTTCGGCTTCGAGCCGGGTGCGCAGCGGCGGCACCACGTTGACGACCCGGAAGCCGTCGATCTTCTTCTTCATCGGGCCGGTCACCGATTCACGCGCCGGGCGCATGCCGATCTCAACGTCCGAAAACGCCGACGATTCGAGCACCGCGCCCTGCGGGCCGAGCACGTCGGAGCGCAACATCAGGCCGGTGGCCTGGTCAGCCCAGATGCGCTGCTTGAAGCGCAGCTCGTCGCGCGGCTTGAGCAGCAGCACCTGCGCTTGCCGGCCGGCGATGTGGTCGGGCCCCAGCACGCGCAATTCGTAGTGTTCGTGCAGGCGCGGTTCAATATCGGGCAGCATCGGGTTGGCGGTGACGGCGTCGCGCTGCTCGATCGACATCAGACGCGCCTGCGGCCAGACCGAGTGCACGACGTCGTTGTGCCGGTAGACACGCTGCATCTGGCCGTCCAGCGCCTCGATGCGCTCGAAGGTGTGCTCGCCGATGCAGTAGTGCGCGACCCGCGAACTGGCCACCACCTCGCCCGCGCTGAAGACCATCGTGCCCTGGTAGTTGCGCTCCCGCGCCGCGGCCTGGATGCGCGTGAGCCAGGCCTGGGCGTCCAGACTCTGCCCCGGCGGGCCCGCGACGGCATGCGGTGCTGTGACACCGACACCGACCGCCAGCAGCAGGCTCAACAGCGGGTGCATCCACAAGCGCATCCACAAGCGCATCTCCAAGCGCATCTCCAAGCGCTTCCGCAAGCGCATCACCGCTCGAGCACCACGGTCTCGAAGCGGCCTACCGCGCCACCCGGCACCGCGGCGGCGCTGCCGCGATGGGCGCGCAGATAACTGTCGAGCCGCGCATCGCGGATCAGCGCGCCATCCGCCGCGTGCCAGCGCGGGTCGGCCGCGCTGGCGCCGCGCAGTGGGGTGAAGGTGGCGTCAGTCGATACCAGTGCCGCCGGCGGCGTCGCGCGCGGTGCAGCGGCGAGTTGTGGAGTCGGCGCTGCAAGCAGCGGGTCAGCGCCGGGCGCCGCCTCGCGGGTCACCACCAGCACCCCGGCAACGACGACAAAACCGGCCGCCACCGCGGCCGGCGCCAACCAAGCGCGACGCGGCCTTGGCGGCGCCGTCAGTACCAGCGGCGCTGGCGCGAGCACCGTCGGCTCGGCCGCCAGGCGCAGCCGCAGTCTGGACAGAAAGGTCTCGTCACGCGCCGGTGTGCTGGCCAGCTCGGCGCTGCGCAAGACGTCGCCGATGAGTTGGTAGCGATGCCAGGCGCGGCGCGCCTCGGGTTCGTCGCGCCACGCGGCGCAGGCCGCATCGGCTTGCACACCGCCAGGCAGTTCGCCATCGGCCAGGGCCGACATCGATTGCCGCAGCGCCAGCTTGCGCGCTTCGTCGGCGGCGCCATCGGCGATCGTGTCCAGACTCATCACTTCACCTGCTTTTCTCAAATTTCAACCTGCGCACTTCCAGCTCGCCACCAACGCAATGCAGACGCACCCGCAACGCACTCGCAACGCACCCGCCAGGCCCTACCAGCGCCGGCCATCGGCGGTGTCGAGCAGCGGCCGCAGGCGCAACGCAATTGCTTCGCGGGCGCGAAAGATGCGCGAACGCACGGTGCCGATCGGGCAGTTCATGGCTTCGGCGATCTCTTCATAACTCAGGCCTTCGATCTCGCGCAGCGTGACCGCCTGGCGCAAGTCTTCAGACAGATTTTCGATCGCCGCGTTCACCGCCTCTGCGATTTCACGGCTCGCCAGCACGGCCTCGGGCGTCTCGTCGTGACTTGGTTCGTTTTGGGGGGCGGAAGTTTCATCGCTGTCATCCCCGGAGCGCAGGGCAGACTCGTAGATCAGCGGGTCGCGCTTCAAATCGACCAGCGCCTTCTTCGCGGTATTCACCGCGATCCGGTAGAGCCAGGTGTAAAACGCGCTGTCGCCGCGGAATTGCGGCATCGCGCGGTAGGCCCGGATGAAGGATTCCTGGGCGATGTCCTGCACCAACTCGTGATCGCGCACCATGCGGCCGATGAGGCGCTCGATGCGGCGCTGGTACTTGACCACCAGCATCTCGAAAGCCCGGGTGTCGCCTTGTTTGACACGCTCGACAAGCAGCGCATCGGCATCCGCATCGGCCATTCAGAAGGGCGGGCGTTCCACGGGGGAACGAAAGCGTTGCTGGGATGCAAATGAATATACCGCAGCGCGCAGCGGGTGCCAGGCGGCCCCCGCGGTGCCGCGTGTCACGGCCAGCCAGCGGGTCGGGCCAGCGCCGGTGTTGATGTCGGTGTCAATTCCACTGCGGGTGCCGATGCGAAGCAGCAAAAACCCGTTGAAGTCGATCATCGGTTGCGGCGCAGTGCCGGGCGCCAGGTTCTGCACGATATCGCCGACCCGCAGGCGCCATTCGCCGCCGGTCCAGGCCAGCCAGGTCGGCGGTATCTTCGAGAACCACCAGCCCGCCGCAGCGCCCGCCGCTGCGGCAAGCGCTGCACCCGGCAGCACGAGGCCTGTGGCGTCGCCATGCGCGGCCGCCCAGGCCGCCAGCGTTGCCGCGGCCGCGCCATGCAGCAGCGCCTGAATCAAGCGCCAGCCCGCGATGGGCGGCACTTCGACCGAAATGGCTGGCGGGGCGCGCATGCGGGGCGCAGCGACGCACGCTTCAGGCGCGGCGGAACACCAGCGTGCCGTTGGTGCCGCCAAAACCAAAATTGTTCTTCACCGCGAGGTCGATCTTCATCTGTCGCGCGGTATTGGCGCAGTAGTCGAGGTCGCAATCGGGATCGGGGTTGAAGATATTGATCGTTGGCGGCGAGACCTGGTGGTGCAGCGCGAGCACCGTGAATACCGATTCGATGCCGCCGGCGCCACCCAGCAGATGCCCGGTCATCGACTTCGTCGAGTTGACGACCAGGCGCTTGGCGTGGTCGCCAAACGCGAGCTTGATCGCGTTCGTTTCGTTGACGTCGCCCAGCGGTGTGGACGTGCCGTGCGCGTTGAGGTACTGGATCTCGCTGGCATTGACCTGCGCGTTGCGCAGCGCGGCGAGCATCGACCTTTTGGGGCCATCGACATTCGGCGCGGTCATGTGGAAGGCGTCGGCCCCCATGCCAAAGCCGGCCAGCTCGGCGTAAATCTTCGCCCCCCGGCGTTTGGCAAATTCGTACTCCTCGAGCACCATCACGCCGGCGCCTTCGCCGAGGACAAAACCGTCGCGGTCACGGTCCCAGGGGCGCGACGCGGTGAGCGGGTCGTCGTTGCGCGTCGACAGCGCACGCGCAGCCGCAAAACCGCCCAGCCCCAGCGGCGAGATCGTCGACTCGGCACCGCCAGCGACCATCACGTCGACGTCGCCGTATTCGATCATCCTGCCGGCCTGCCCGATGCTGTGCAGGCCGGTCGTGCACGCGGTGACGATGGCCAGGTTGGGGCCGGTGAAGCCGAAGCGGATGGACAAGTGACCGGAGATCATGTTGATGATCGACGCCGGCACAAAAAACGGCGAGATGCGGCGCGGGCCGCGCTCGCGGTAGTCGCCGTCGGT
>JAYUSP010000289.1:0-5002 GCA_043755615.1 Betaproteobacteria bacterium | reverse complement strand
CGAGGCCTTCGAGTTCGATGCCGATCGAATGATCGTTGCAGTTGTCGCGGCCACGCCACTGCGATGCGCCGGCATGCCAGGCGCGGTCGTCGCAAGATACAAACTGCTGCATCGCGCCGTCACGCCTGACAAAGAAGTGCGCCGAGACTTCAAGCCCTCGAAGATGTTTGAAGCAGGCGTGCCCGGCCGCGTCGAGCCGGTTCGTGAACAGCCGCTCGACAGCGTCACCGCCATACTCGCCCGGCGGCAGGCTGATCGAATGCAGGACCACCAGCGTGACCGCGGTACCGGCAGGCCGGGCGCCGAAGTTGGGCGACGGCAGTGGCGCCGCAGCGCTCCACCAACCGGCTTGCCAGCGCGCACGCTTGTGCCGCTCAGACGGGGTCACTGCCGTCGCCGACGGTTATGCCCAGGCGCGCCATGCGGTAGCGCATCTGGCGCAGCGACAAACCCATGCTCGCGCCGGCCGCGGTGCGGTTGTAGCGGTAGCGCTCCAGCGCACGCTCGAGAATCTCGCGCTCGACCTGGTCGAGATGCGCTGCCAGGTCCTTGGGCAGCGGCGCCTGTGTTGGCGGCATCGAGGCGCCGAACTGCTGACCCGGCGGCAACGCCTGCAGCCGCCGCGGGGCCGTCAGCATCACACCGTCGATGCCGGCCTGCACGCTGTCGGCAAAGGCCGCATCGGGCAAGCCGAGGTCGGCGCTGCCGATGAGCTCACCGCCCGACAACGCCAGCGCGCGGTGCAACAGGTTTTCGAGTTCGCGCACATTGCCCGGGAAGCTGTAGCGCGCGAGCAGGTCCAGCGCATCGCGCTCAAGCGCGGGCCGCGGGTCGACGCCGGCTTCGGCAGCGATGCGTTCGAGCACCGCGTCGCAGATCTCGGCCAGGTCGCCCAGGCGGTCGCGCAACGGCGGCACCGCGATCTGGATCACGTTCAGGCGGTAAAAAAGATCCTGCCTGAACCGGCCGCCCTGGACTTCTTCGTCCAGGTCGCGATGGGTCGCGCTGATGATGCGCACGTTGGACGCGATCTCGGCCACCGCGCCGACGGCGCGCACCGCACGCTCCTGGATCACGCGCAGCAGCTTGCTCTGCATCGTCAGCGGCAAATCGCCTATCTCGTCGAGGAACAGCGTGCCACCCTGCGCAGCCTGGAAAAAACCCTCGCGGTCTTCATTTGCGCCAGTGAACGCGCCCTTGCGATAACCAAAAAACTCGGCCTCGAGCAGGTTCTCGGGGATCGCGCCGCAATTCACCGCGATGAAGGGCAAGGCGCCGCGCGGCGAAGCGTCGTGGATCGCGCGCGCGACCAACTCCTTGCCGGTGCCGGACTCGCCGCGCACCAACACCGGCGCCATGCTGCGTGCGACCTTGTCGATCAGCGAGCGCACCTGGCGCATCACCACCGACGCGCCCACCAGGCGGTCGATCGCGCGCGGCGACCGGGCGGCGATCGGCTTGCCACGATCGCGGCGCTGCAGCACTGCAGCCGCGGCCGTGGCCGTGCCGGCGGATGTCGCCGACGCGCCGACTGCAACGCCCGCCTCGCGTGACTCACCCTGGATGCCCGCTCCTCGCCCGAGCGCCGACGCGACCACCAGTCTGAACTGGCGCAGGTCGACGGGCTTGGTCAGGTAGTCGTAGGCGCCGGCCTTCAGCGCTTCGACGGCATTTTCAGCCGAGCCGTACGCCGTTATCACGATCGTCTTTTCCGGCCGGCCGGCGGCGTCCAGGCGCTGCAGCAAGTCGATGCCGGTGCCGTCGGGCAGGCGCATGTCGGTGATCAGCGCGTTGAAACTGCGCGCTTGCAGCAGACCCCAGGCTTCTTCGACGGTGCCGGCACTTTCGACGTCGTAACCCTCGCGCACCAGCGTCAGCTCGTACAGCGTGCGCAGGTCGGGCTCGTCGTCTACAACGAGCAGGCTCAGGGTCGGAGGGCTGGTCACGGCGGTGTGATTGTGGCGCGATAGGGGCTCATATTCGAGGCGGTCGGTGCGGGGTTGATCGACGCCGCTGGCAACCATCGCCGCAGCACGACGATGAAGCCATTGCGATGGCGCTCGCTCGCCGCACGCGGCCGGTATTCGATGCTCGCGCCGTAGCGCTCGCAGAGTTCGCGGCAAATGTACAGACCCAGGCCCGAGCCGCGGCTGCGCGTCGAGAAGAACGGTTCGAAGAGATGGCGCTCGACATCCGGCGTGATCGGCGCGCCGTCGCTGGCCACCGACAGCACCGCCGTCTGCTCGTCGCGCACCGCCAGCCGCAGCAGCACCGCATCGGCCTGCACACTGCTGTGGCGCAGCGCGTTGTCGAGCAGGTTGACCAGGATCCGGCGCAGATGTTCGGGGTCGAAGCTCACCGCCAGCGCGGCCTGCGGCAAGTCCACGCGCACGCGCGCGCCCGCACCCAGCGCGACGCCGGCGGTCTGCGCCCATTCGTCGACGGTCAGTCGCACCGCAGCGCGCGCGTCGACCTCGCGGGGCTCGGCACCGACCCCCGGCGCGACCTCAAGCACATCGTCGACGATGCGTTTGAGGCGATGCACATTGTCGGCAATCATGCGCGCCAGCTGCTGCTGCTGCGCCGGCATCTCGTCTTCGAGCATCAGCGCATTGGCCTGCGAGATCGCCGCCAGCGGGTTGCGGATTTCATGCGCGATGCCAGCCGAGACGCGGCCCATCGCGGCGAGTTTTTCCTGCCGCAGCCGGGCCTGCGCGGTGCGCACGTCTTCGAGCAGCAGGACACAAAAATCCTCGTTCGACGGCCGCCCGGGCTCGACCGCGATCCGGCGCGTGAAACGCACCCGCATGCGCACGGTGCGGGTCTGGCCGTCGCCAAAAAACAGCGCCACATCGCGGCCATCGTCGGGCCAACTGCGCTCGGCCAGCGCCAGCTCGACGCTCGAACCCAGGCCCGCCCAGGCCGGCCGCGCCTGCAACTGAAATGGCGCCGCCGGCGCCAGCCCCTGCGACGACAACAAGGCACGCGCGGCCGGGTTGGCCGCCCGCACGCGCAGGCGTTCGTCGACGACGAGCACACCGTCGGCCATCTCTTCGATGACCAGCCGGTTGAGCTGCGCTTGCTGGCGCGCGAGCTGCAGGCTGCCGCGTGCGGCGATCTCCTCGCGCGCCAGGCGCCCGGCCAGTTCACCGGCGAGCAGCGCAATCACAAACAGGCCGATGCCGCCCAGGCCCGATTGTGCGACCGCGATCACGCCTTCGCCGCTGCTGATCGAAGCACCCCAGGAGGTGCCCAGCAGAAGCAGCGCCACGGCGGCCGATGTGCCCAGCGCCAGCAGGCGCGGCGTCAACACGCCCGACATCAGCACCGGCAGCACAAACAGCGCCGCGAAGTTGAAGGTCGCGCCATGTTCGAGCAGGTGCAGCAAAGAAAACGCAAACAGGTCCGCGCCGATCGTCAGCACCCATTGCCGACGCCGCTGCGCATTCAGCGCCTGCGGCTGCGTCAGGGCCTGGAAACGCGGCAGCAACCAGAGCATCGCGGCCTGCACCGCGTACAACACACACACCAGCAGCGCGGCACTCGAGACGCGGGCGCCGACGACGCTTGTGGCACCCATCGCAACGACCAGCGCCACCCCGACCGCGGCGCGCGCTGCGACGTAGGTGCGCACGATGCGTGACAGCGCGCCTTCGGTGCCGGCATCACGCGCGCTGCCGCGTGCCACGCTGCTGGCATCGCGCTCCAGGCCGGCGCCGCTGGAATAACCAGCGCCTTCGGTGGCACCGACTTCGTTGTCCGCGGCCACAGCGGCAGCCGCCCACTCGGCATCGAACTGCGAGGCCGGCGCTCGCGCACGCGCCGCGGCGACCGGGTCCGACAGTCGCGCGTCGGTGCGCCGATCGCTGCGCCGACGATCGGCACGGCGGCGGTCGTCGGCGGCCGCGTGCTGCGCCAGCGGCGCCCCTGGCGCGCCGTCGGGCAGAGTCATTGCTGGCGCGGGCCGGCGACGCGGTGGGGCTCGCCGCAATAGTTGAGCTGGCCGTCAACAACGGCGTCGCCAAGCGGCAGATGCACGCCGCAATGAGCACATTGCACCATCTGCTGCGCGCCCTTGGCCGCAGCGTCACCGCCGCTGGTCTTGTCACCTGCATCGGGTGGACCTTGGCGCCGGCGCAGGCCGGTGAAGATCCAGACCACCAGCAGCACCACAGCCACCAAGAGCACGAGTCGAATCATATTTTCACTTTCAAGCGGCCCAGGCAGCGCATCACGTCGCGGTGCGCCCGAGCAGAACCTCGAGGACGAAGCGGTAGCCCACGTACGCCAACAGCAAGACGATGGCGCCGCCGTACAACCAGCGCGTCGCACGCTGGCCGCGCCAGCCACGCCAATGGCGCCCGGCGAGCAAGGCGGCAAAGATCAACCAGCTGACGATCGACAACGCCGACTTGTGGTCCCAGCGCCAGCGCGTGGTGGTCGCGATGCCGAGCACGATGACCATCGACAGCACGACAAAACCGGCCTGCACGAAGCGGAACGTCAAGCGCTCCAGGTGCAGCAGCGGCACTCCGAACGCGGCCGCGTTGGCCGACTTGTGGCGCCGCATGCGGCGCTCGGCAGCGTCGAGCAAGAGCGCGTGCAGCACCGCAGCGCCGAAGAGTCCGTAGGCGATGACACCGAGCAGCCAGTGCAATGGCGCCCAGGTCGAGCCCAGCACACGCGGCTCACCGGGATACAGCAACACCACCACCACCGCCGCCGCGCCGACGATGGCGAGCACGCGACGCACCGACGGCAGCGGCACGAAGCGGCTCTCGATGGTGTGTACCGCGAGCACCAGGCAGATGGTCAGCGACAACACCGGCCCGAAGCCCAGCCGCACGCCGGCGGCGGGCAAGTCGGCGCCGAAGATCTCCAGCCCAAGCAGGCCGGCATGCGCGGCGACGCCACACGGCAAGGCCACCGCGGCGACCCGCTCGCTGAGCCGGCCGGGCCAGGCGGCCAGCGCGTATGCAGCCAGCGCCACCAGCGCCAGCAG